>CALFNI010000454.1 GCA_937902695.1 uncultured Rhodanobacteraceae bacterium | reverse complement strand
TACGAAGATAAATAAGCGCAAACGGCACATCGCACAACTGCTCTGGCAATGCGGCCTTCACAAATCCGTTACCTTGTACCCAGCCCCCGCGGTGGGTGGCCCCATCCTAAGTAACGTCGATCCGCTGGATTTTCTCTTTGAGCGAGTTCATGGCGCGAACGTGAGACGGTTGGTGCACGACCTCATTGATCAGGCCATCGAGATGTTTGAGACTGGGAACGTTCCGGCTCCAGAGCCAGAAGGCAAAAAGATGAGCCAATCTCGTTCGACTGTATTTCTGGTTCATGGCCGCGACGAGCTAGCGAAGCAAACGGTGGCTAGGTATCTCGAATCGCTAGGGTTGCGCGTGATCATTTTGCATGAGCAGCCGAGCGCAGGGCGGACCCTCATCGAAAAGGTCGAGCATTACGGAGCTGCGGATTTCGCCGTGGTGCTGCTCACGCCCGACGATGAAGGCGGGCTCGCCGGACCCAACGTCCGCAAGCCACGCGCGCGTCAAAACGTGATCTTGGAGCTTGGCTACTTTCTCGGACGGCTTGGTCGTAAACACGTTGCCGCGCTCGCCGATCCCGAGGTCGAGAAACCATCTGACTATGACGGTGTCGTATACATCCCGTGGTCGCCGAGCGGTGGCGTCTGGCCGAGCATGTTGCTTTCGGAGCTGCGCGAGGCTGGCTTGTCCGTAAAAGTGTAGTTGCCTGCCCTTACTGTGCCCTTATGAGGCGAAGTCAAAAAGCCGCCTGCTGGCGGCTTGTTTGAAACTGCCTATAAATCAGGTGCTTGTCTGGTCGCGGCGAGAGCATTCGAACCTCGAATTCTATCTCCTGAAGGTAGCACTCCTGATTTGCCGCGCCCAGCGGGGATTCTGCGACGGAGCGACGGAGAGTCGAATCGATGCGCGTCGACCTTCATTGTTCGCTCGTTTGGATTTTTCCAACGTTGATCTAAACTCGCCTAGTTCATCAATAGGGACACCGGGCCTGACAGCCCGTCACACAGACCGACTGCACGCTATCCGGCATCGCCGTAGGCGTCGCGTCGCGCGCTCGTCCGCGCACACCTACGGCGGACCGCACAGGGGAGCCCTTCGGGGCTCGCTCGTGCTGTGTGCGAGTCTGTCAGCCCTGCGCGGCTCCGTCACCACCGCGTCCGGCAACGGTGACTTCCATCGCGAAGGAATCACCGCATGGCTCGCAAGCCCCGCCAACCCGCCCGCGCATCGCATCGCGCGCAACGTCCATCGACGACGCCGGCCACGCGCATTCGCCTGCCGTCGAGCTGGCGCAACGTCACCGCGCGCGTGCTCCGCCCGCGCAGAGGCGAGCGCTCGCGCACCGCGCGACGCGAAGTCCCCGAGATCCGCCTCTCCGGCGCCTGGCTCGAACGCATCGGCTTCCCGATCGGCGCCGAATACCTCATCAGCGTCGAACGCGAGTTCCGCACGATCATCCTGCAAGGCTCGTTCGAGAAGAAACGGGGACGTTAGCGTCGGGCGCCGGTCCTCCGCCGGCAAGCCGATTTGCAGAAAAGCCGCAATGCAGTAATAATAAGACCATGAAAACCGCACTTACGATCACCAGCCGCGGCGTAGTCACTCTGCCGGCAAAGCTCCGCCGTGAAATGGGCCTCAAGGCCGACGATCAGCTGATCGCCGAAACGACGCCGGATGGGCTGCTGCTGCGTCCTGCGGTCACGCTGCCGGTGGAAATGTACAGCGAAGCGCGCATCCGCGAGTTTGACGAAGCGGAGGCGGAACTCGCGAAGGCGCTTGCTCCGCGACGGCGCCAGGCGCCGCCCGCATCGCGCGCAAGGAAGGCGGCAAGGCGCCGACGCTGAGAGCACCGCGCCAATGCGCGTTTTTCTCGACGCCAACATCCTTTTTTCCGCGGCGAAGTCGAATGGCGCAGTGCGAGAGCTGCTGGTTCGGTTGCGCGCGGCCGGGCATATCCTTTGTGCCGATGAATATGTCCTCGCCGAAGCCCGTCGAAACCTCGAAAGAAAGGGCGCGGAGGCAGTCACCGATTTCGCGAGATTGCGTGACGAGATCGATCTCGCTCCGTTCCGCCCGACAGAGTTGCCGCAACGCGCGGCGGCTGCGCTGCCGGAAAAGGACCAGCCGGTCCTGGCCGCAGCCATCCGCCTCCGGTGCGATGTGCTGGTGACCGGGGACCGTACGCATTTCGGAAAACTCTTCGGCACGACCATCGAAGGCGTCGTGATCCATTCGCCACGATCGCTGGCCGAGGCTGTTCTCGACTGACGCGGGCGATCGGCGCCAATCGTCGAAGCGACACATCGCATCGCGCGCAACGTCCATCGACGACGCCGGCCACGCGCATTCGCCTGCCGTCGAGCTGGCGCAACGTCACCGCGCGCGTGCTCCGCCCGCGCAGAGGCGAGCGCTCGCGCACCGCGCGACGCGAAGTCCCCGAGATCCGCCTCTCCGGCGCCTGGCTCGAACGCATCGGCTTCCCGATCGGCGCCGAATACCTCATCAGCGTGGAACGCGAGTTCCGCACGATCATCCTGCAAGGCTCGTTCGGGAAGCGCGGGCGGCGATAGCACGAACAATCAGATCGCGCTTAGCCCGGCGACGAGATTTGCCGCGAGCCGACGCCGCGCCAAAGCGCGGCGTCGCAACGCACTCAGGAAACGCGCGCACCCGCTTCGGTCGCACACGCGGTCTGGATCAGATTGTCATTCACGTCGAAGATCTCGACGCTGACGGTGCCGGTCAGCGTCATGCCATCGGGTTCGACCGTGATCGCGCGCGTCATCTGCTGCACGCCCGCGAAGCTGCCGTCCGGATTGAAGCGGAAGAACCGCATCTTTGCGCCGAAAGCACCGTGCCGTGATACGCGCCACCAGGTGCCGAGCGTCGCGCCCTGGAGCAGTGATGGGTTGCTGTTGACGGCGACGAGCGAGCCATCGGCAATGAAGAGGTTCGTCGCGCGGAACGTCACCAGCGGCGTGCCCGAGGCGCAGTTGATCAGCGTGACGTGCTCGTCCCAGAGGCCATCGAGCGCGCGGCGATCGTGGCTGCCTTGCGGCGCCTGCAGCGCTGCCGACGCGAGCGAGGGCGCGCTGGCGCCGGCGGCGGGGACCTGCGCATCCGCGCATGCGCTGGCACCGGAAAATACGATCGTCGCGAGCAGGCTCGCCAATACGGTTTTCATTGCGGTTCTCCTGAATGGATTGAGTGTCACGGCGCCGGAAAGGCCGGGTTGCCGTGCCGCCAGACTCGTATCTCGACCCGCTGAAAGTCCTTAGAATCGCCCTGAAGGATCCTGAAACTTCGTGAGAGCGGGCATGAGCGAGGCGAATCCGCGCCGCTATGCGTTCGACGGATTCCTGGTCGACGCGCTCACGCGCCAGCTGCTGCAGGCCGACGGAACGCCGGCCGCGATGACGCCGAAGGTGTTCGACACGCTGCTGTACCTGGTGCGCAATGCCGGTGGCGTCGTCACGAAGGATCAGCTCATCGCCGCCGTCTGGCCCGGCCGCGTCGTCGAGGAGAACAATCTCAACCAGACGATCTCCGCGCTGCGGCGCGTGCTTGGCGCGAGCGCGGGCGATCATCGCTACATCGTGACCGAGCCCGGCCGAGGCTACCGTTTCGTCGCCGATGTGCGCGTGCCGGACGAAGGCGAGGCGGCGTCGGAGGCGACTTCCGCCACGGACCGTCGTTCCCGCGAAAGCGGGAACCCAGCGTCTTCGCGTCGCACGGCAGGATTTATCGCCGCAGTAGCCGCAGTCGCGATCGTGCTCGTCATCGCATGGCGTTTGAACCTCACACGCACGACCACGCCACCCGGTCATCCGACGACGATGGCCGTCCTCCCGTTCAAGCCGCTTCGCGCCGCCGACAGCGACGAAGTGCTCGAGCTCGGCATGGCCGACACGCTGATCGCAAAGCTCAGCAGCAGCCGGCGGCTGATCGTGCGCTCGCTGAACTCCGTGCGCCGCTTCAACCGGTTCGATCAGGACGCGATGGCGGCCGCGAAGGAGCTCGGCGTCGGCGCGATCCTCGAAGGACAGATCCAGAAAAGCGCTGGCAAGATGCGCGTCACGGCGCGCCTCCTGAGCGCGCCGAG
>CALFNI010000453.1 GCA_937902695.1 uncultured Rhodanobacteraceae bacterium | reverse complement strand
GGCGGCGGCGAATCGGAGAAATGCTTGGTGCCGTTGGCGTCGGTCCACGAATAGACCTGCGCGGCGGACGCGGCCGCGCCGGCGGCGAGCAGCACCAGCAGGAGCAGACGGGGTTTCATGGGCTTCCTCCGCGTACGCGGTACGGCGCTCGGGGCTGCGCCTTGGCTTGGGCCGACTGGATATCACCCCTCGCGGCAGTAGACAAGGAAAATCGCCACAAAACAGCGATCAGGTACACTCTTCTCACGTAGCGGTTTCGAAAAAACCGCTACGCCACAGGGATGTGCCGCCGCAGCGGGCGAAGCCCGGTGCGGCATACGTGGCGCGGCTCTGCCGCGACCGTTTGTTCGCAGACCGCGCCAGGATGCCCGGTTTGTGAATGCGGATATTTCACAGCGGATTCACCGCATGGACCCGAATCCGACCAGCGCACGCAAACCGCCGCGCGGCATCTACCTCTTGCCGAACCTCTTCACGACCGGCGCGATGTTCGCAGGCTTCTACGCGATCATCGCCGCGATCGGGGGACGCTACGTCACGGCGGCGATCGCGGTCTTCGTCGCCGGCATCCTCGATGGCCTCGACGGCCGCGTCGCGCGGCTCACCGGAACGCAGAGCGAGTTCGGCGTCCAGTACGACTCGCTGTCCGACATGGTGAGTTTCGGCCTTGCGCCGGCGCTCGTGCTCTATACCTGGTCGCTGGCCTCGCTGAAGGAGTACGGCTCGGCCTGGGGCAAGATCGGCTGGGCGGCCGCCTTCATCTATGCCGCGTGCGCGGCGCTCCGGCTCGCGCGGTTCAATACGCAGGTCGGAGTCGCCGACAAGCGCTACTTCCAGGGCCTCGCGAGCCCGGCCGCGGCGGGCCTTTGCATGTCGTTCGTCTGGGCCATAGAGGACTTCGGCTACAACGGCATCGACGTGCAGTACGCCACGCCGTTCATCGCGGTCATCGGCGGCCTCCTGATGGTGAGCCGCGTGCGCTACTTCAGCTTCAAGGCGTGGCCGAAGTCGGACCGCGTGCCGTTCATCTGGATTCCGGCCGTCGTGCTCGTGATCGTCGCGCTCGCGATCAACACCTCGCTCGTGCTGTTCGGCATCGCGGTGCTGTACGTGATCTCGGGTCCGGTGATGACGCTGATAGGGCGCGTGCGCCATCGCGGCCGCCGCGCGTCGCGCAGCGCCGAGCGCAGGGAGACATGAGCCTCGCGCGCCGCGCCGCGCGTCCGCCTGCCGCGGCCCAGCACGCGGATCCGGCGCGCACGCTGGCGTTCCTCGCCGATCTCTCCCAGGCGTTCGCGGTTTCGCTCGACCTGCGCAAGACGCTGCCCGAAGCGCTGAACCGCGTCGCCGATTTCATGCAGGCCGAGGGCGCATCGCTGTTCCTCCTCGAGCCCGCGACGCGCGTGCTCGAATGCCGCATCTGCGTCGGTCCGGTCGACATGACGGGCGTGCGCCTGGCGATCGGGCAGGGCGTGGTGGGCCTTGCCGTTGCGGACAACGCGACGCAACTCGTCGCCGACGCCGCGAACGATCCGCGCGTCTGGCGCGCCGGCGACGAAGGCAGCGGCTTCGTCACGAAGAGCCTTCTCTGCGCGCCGCTCGCGACGGCCGCGGGTCCGATCGGCGCGATCGAGCTCGTCAACCGCCGCGACGGCCAGCCGTTCGGCGCCGAGGATGCCGAGATGCTGCGCCTGATCGCCGCGCCCACCGCGCTCGCGATCAACAACGCGCGCATGGCGAACGACCTCGTCGAGCAGCAGCGCATGAAGCGCGAGTTCGATCTCGCGCGCAAGCTGCAGAAATCGCTGCTGCCCAAGCGGCGGCGCGGCCTCTTTCCGGTGCTCGGCGTCAACCTCCCGGCGCACGAGATCTCGGGCGATTTCTACGATTACTTCGAGCTCGCCGACGGCCGCATCGGCTTCGTGATCGGCGACATTTCCGGAAAAGGTCTCGACGCCGCGCTGCTGATGATCCGCGCCGCCAGCCTCTTGCGCTGGGCCGGCAAGGACGGCATCGCGCCGGGCGCGTGGCTCGCGCGTGCGAACGACGAGCTCTGCGAGACGACGCACGACGGGCGTTTCGTCTGCGCGCTCGTCGGCTATTGCGACCGCGACGCCAACGCCGTGCAGATCGCCGGCGCAGGCTTTCCGCCCGTGCTGACCTACAAGCGCGGCGCGTTCTCCGAATACGCCTCGGGCGGCCCGCCGCTCGGCATCATGGCCGGCATCGCCTACGAGCAGCACGAGATCGCGCTGAACGGCGGCGCGCTCTATGCGTTCTCCGACGGCGCGACCGACGTGCGCAACGCGGACGGCAGCCGGCTCGGCAGCGACGGCGTGCGCACGCTGATCGCGCGCCATGCGACGCAGGCGCCGGATGCGCGGCTCCGCGGGCTGCTGTCGGACCTGAAGCATCTCAAGCTCGTCGACGATACGACGCTGCTGCTCATCGAGAAGCCGCGCGCACACGGTGCGCAGGTGCTGCTCGAGCATCACATGCCGGCGCGCGCCGAGCACCTGCGCGAGATGCGCAACGCGCTGCGCAAGCTCCTCGACCAGCTCGGCATCGAGCCTGCGCTGCGCGACCGACTCGTGCTCGCCGTCGACGAGGCCTGCACGAATATCATCCGCCACGCGTACGGCGCCGAAGGCCACGGCGGCATCGGCCTTCGCGTCAGCCGCGCGGACGATGTCCTGAGCTTCGAGCTGACCGACGATGCGCCGTGCGTCGATCCGACGCGCATGAAGCCCAAGCCGCTCGGCGAATGTCGTGCGGGCGGTCTCGGCATCGCGTTGATCGATACGGTCATGGACACGTGGCACGTCGAGCCCGCATCGTCCAAGTGCGGCAACCGGCTGATCCTTCGCAAGCGCATCGAGGACAAGGGGTTTTCATGAGTGGCATCGAAAGCGAAAACGTCGACGGCGCCGTGCTGATCCGCCTGAGCGGCGAAGTCGATCTCTCCTGGTCGCAGCAGGTGCGCCATGCGGTGCTCGCCGCGCTCGAATCGAATCCGGTGGTCGGCGTCGAGCTCTCGCAGGTGAGCTACATCGATTCGTCGGGCATCGCGGCGCTCGTCGAAGGTTTCCAGACGGCGCGCGCGCGCGGCAGCCGGTTCGCGCTCGTCTCGGTCAGCGACGCCGTGCGCGCGGTGCTCGAGCTCGCGCGCCTCGACCGCGTATTCCTGATCGTCGCCGACCGCGCGGCGATGCTGGGCTGAACGTGTCCTCGATCACGCGCCCGCTGGCAAGCCTCGGCCGCGCGAGCGTCGGCGCGGTCAGCGGCATCGGCTACGCGGCGATACTGCTCGTCGATGCGCTCCGCCTCAGTGCGGTCGGCTGGCGCCAGGGGCAGCCGGTCCGGCTCAATTCGATCATGCGCCAGATGCGAGAGATCGGCGCCGACGCGCTGCCGATCGTCGCCCTGCTGTCGCTGGTGATCGGGCTCATGCTCGGCATCCAGTTCATCGCCGCGCTGCAGGAGTTCGGTGCGCAGTCGCAGGTCGTGCTCGCGGTCGCGAAATCGGTCACGCGCGAGTTCGGCGCGCTGATCACCGCGATCCTGGTCGCGGGACGATCCGGTTCTGCGCTCGCGGCGCGCATCGGCTCGATGACGGTCTCGCAGGAAGTCGATGCGCTCGCGGTCATGGGCATCGAGCCGGTGCGTTATCTCGTCGCGCCGGCGCTGCTGGCGATGCTGGTCATGCTGCCGGCGCTGACGATCTTCGCGAACGCGATCGCGATCTTCGGTGCCGCGGTCTACAGCGCGCCGGCATTGAACGTGACGCCGGCCGCGTACATCCTGCAGACGCTTTCGCTGCTCGCGCCGGGCGACATCTGGCAGGGGCTCGCGAAGAGCGTCGTGTTCGCCGTGCTGATCACGCTGATCGGCGTCAGCACCGGATTTTCGGTCACCGGCGGCGCGGAAGGCGTCGGACGCGCGACGACGCGCTCGGTCGTGCTGTCGATCTGCTGGATCATCGTTGCGGACATGATTTTTTCGTTCTTCCTGAATCGATGATTTGCTGCCACGCCGAGGTTTAGCTTTTAGGCTACAATGCTCGAAGTCAGAGAGTACCGGACGCGAGACGGGCG
>CALFNI010000452.1 GCA_937902695.1 uncultured Rhodanobacteraceae bacterium | reverse complement strand
GGTGCAGGCGGCCAGCTTGTCGCGTGCACGGAACTGCTCGTGGTGCTGGCCGGCCACGTCGCGATCACACAACGCGACGGCTTCGGCCATGTGACGCCGATCATCGACCAGGGACCGGGCCAATTTCTCGCCGAGATCGGCCAGCTCTCCGGCCGCGTCGCGCTGGTCGACGGCCATGCCGAGGGTGAGGTCGAGACGCTGTTGATTGCGCCGGAACGCTTGCGCGCGCTGCTGGTGGCCGAGGCCGACCTCGGCGAGCGCATCATGCGTGCGCTGATCCTGCGCCGCGTCGGCCTGATCCAGGGCGGCGCCGGCGGTCCGGTCCTGATCGGGCCCTCGAATTCGAGCGGCGTCATCCGCCTGCAGGGCTTTCTCACCCGCAACGGCCATCCGCACCATTTGCTCGATCCGGCCGCGGATCACGCCGCGGCCGAAGTGTTTCGGACGACCGTCGTGCCAGCCGTACAGCACCGGCGCGTTCTGAGCCTCGCGCAGCACGCGCGCGGCTTCGGCGAGATCGGCGACCGGCACGCGGCGCATCACCAGCGCGGCCGGCGGGCGGGCGAGCGTCAGCGTCGCGCGCGTGATGACGCCGGTCAGGCCGAATCCCGCGAACGTCGCCGCGAAGATTTCCGCGTTCCGTGCGGCATCCGCGACGACGAGCCCGTTCGCGGTCGCCAGCTCGATGCGCTCGACGACCGCGCGGAACGTGCCGTCGCGTGCCGGATTCTTGCCGTGCACGTCGGCCGCGATGCAGCCGCCGACCGTCGCGGCCGGGTGGCCCGGCGCCACCGCGAGATACCGTCCGCGCGCGAGCGCGAAGCGCTGCACGTCGCCGATGCGCGCACCGGCCTCGACGACGATGCGGCCGGCCGCGTCGTCGAATGCGAGCACGCGATCGAATGCCGCGAGCGACTGGCTGATCGCCTCGCCGCCGAAGCTCGCCGCGACGTACGAGACGCCCGCGCCGCGCGCGATGCGCTGCGCGTCGCGCGGGAGCGCATCGATGAGCCGGTAGCGGTCCGGCTGCTGCAGCCGGCAGCGCGCCCGGAACTGCGCATCGAAGCTCTGAAGATCGGCGTCGGCGAGCGCGAAACCGCGCGGATCGGCGCGTCGGTCGTGCGTCAAGCGGACTCTTCCTCTTCTTCTTCGTCGCCGTCGCCGGTGTCGACTTCGAACAGGCGCTGCAGGTCCTCGCGCGCTTCCTTCGCGGTCTGCAGCAGCGCGGCCTCGTCGTCGTACACCGGATACTGGTTCGCGAGCACGCGCTCGTCGTGCTCGCGGAAGCGGCGCAGGTGCTCCTTCGCGGTCGCCTCGTCGTAGCCGAGCGCGAGCAGCACGTAGCGCGCGATTTCGAGGCTCGAGAAGAACGTGTCGCGCACGATCTCGTCGACGTTGAGGTCCATCAGCCGGAACACATGCTGGCGATTGCGCGCGCGGGCGTAGACCTTGAGGTGCGGGAAATGGCGCTTGAGGATCCGCGCCGTGCGCAGGTTCTCCTCCGGGTTCTCGGTCGCGATCACGAAGATCTCGGCCTTGTCGGCCTGCGCCGCGCGCAATAGATCGAGCCGCGTCGCGTCGCCGTAGAACACCTGATTGCCGAAGCGGCGCACGAAATCGACCTGCTCGGCGTCGCGCTCGAGCGCGGCGAACGGAATGCGATGCGAGGTCAGGATGCGCGCGACGATCTGCCCGACGCGGCCGAATCCCGCGATGATCACGCGCGGCTGCTGGCCGTCGATGCGGTCGAAGTCGCGATCGGGCTTTTTCTTCTTCCGGCCGAGCGGCACGACTTCGGCCCGTATCCGCACGAGCAGCGGCGTCGTGGCCATCGAGAGCGTCACGATCAGCATCAGCAGATCGCGCTGCGACGGATCGATCAGGCTGTTCGACGCCGCGAGCGTGAATACGACGAACGAGAACTCGCTGCCCTGCGACAGGATCGCGGCGAGGGCGACCGATTGCGTGTGGTCGTCGCGCGACACGCCTCGCGAGATTCCGTACAGCAGCACGGCCTTGACGACGAGCAGCGCGGCCAGCAGCATGCCGACGAGCTGCGGCTGGCGCATGACCATCTCGATGTCGAGCGACATGCCGACGCTGACGAAGAAGAGCCCGAGCAGGAGCCCGCGGAACGGCTCGATCTGCGCCTCGATCTCGTGGCGGTATTCCGAATCGGCGAGGAGGACGCCCGCGATGAACGCGCCGAGCGACATCGAGATGCCGGCGAGATCCATCAGCCACGCCGTGCCGATGACGACGAGGAGCGTCGTCGCGGTGAACACCTCGGGCGTGCCGGCGCCGGCGGCCGCGCGGAACATCGGGCGCAACAGGTAACGGCCGCCGATCACGACGGCGGCGATCGTCGCGATGATGCGCACGGCCGCGAGCAGGCCGGCACCGGGGTTCTCGGTCGGATGCGCCATCGCGAGCGCCGGGATCAGCGCGAGGATCGGGATCGCGGCGACGTCCTGGAACAGCAGGATCGCAAAGCCAAGCCGCCCGTGCGCGGTCTGCAGCTCCTTGCGCTCGCCGAGGATCTGCAGGTCAATCGCCGTCGACGACAGCGCAAGGCCGAGCCCGACGACGAGCGCGCCTTTCCAGTCGAGCCCGAGCGCGAGGCAGATGCCGCCGATCGCGAGCCCGGTCAGCACGAGCTGCAGGCTGCCGATGCCGAACACGGTGCGCCGCATGACCCAGAGCCGCTGCGGCGAAAGCTCCATGCCGATCACGAACAGCATCAGCACGACGCCGAGCTCGGAGATCTCGCTGATCTGCTCGGTGTTGCCGATGACGTTGATGCCGGACGGGCCGATCAGCGCGCCGGCCGCGAGGTAGCCGAGCACCGCGCCGAGCTGCCAGCGCTTGGCGAGCGGCACCGCAACGACGGCGGCGAGCAACAGGACGACCGCATACTGCAGGAAAGTTTGGTGCACGCGTCCTCCGAGCGCGGATTATGGCATGCGAGGCGCCGGCGTCCGGCCGGTGACGCAGCGGCGTCGCGGACCGTGAGACGGCACGGCCGCAGGATCGCTCCATCCAGCCGACCGGAGTGACCGATGTTCCTCGCACCGTTTTCCGTTCCGCCCCCGCTCGACGCGTCGCACCGCCCGCCGCGCCGCAACCGCCGTGCGATACGGCTCGACGCCGTGCTCGTCGCATGGCTGCTCGTCGGCTGTGCCGTCGTCGTGCTCGTGCCGGCCGTGCGCGGCGGCCATCTCTTCGGCGCAACGTTGCCGTTCTGGCTCGTCGCGGCGCCGCTCGTCGATCTCGCCTGGATCGGGCGCGGGCGCGTCGCGTCCGGCGCGCACCGTTGGATCTCGGGGCTGCGGGGCCGGCGTCCGGCGCCGCGCAACGTGCGGCGTCAGCGTCCGGCGCGCCCGGGCGCGTGGATCGCGCTGAGATCGTAGAGCACGTAGTCGCGGTCTTCGACGACGCGCACGCCCGGCGTCGTGTCGAGCTCACGGACGGCGTCCCTCACCGCGCCGAGGATCGGCTTTGCGTAGGTGCGGTTCGCCGCGGTCGGCATGATCAGGTAGTCGATGCGGCCGCGCGCGAGATAGTCGAGGAACGCGCGATCGCCGAGGAGCGGCTCGATGTACCAGGGATCGTACGTGTCGAGCGCTTCGAACGTGCCGTCGAGATGGAACAGCGCGCCCTGATCGACGTAGCCGACGCCGCGCGGCACGCCGGGCACGGCATCGATGTACGTCGCGATGTTGGCGATGCCGTAGCGCTCGAACAGGCGCTGCTTTTGCCGTTGCAGGTCGCGCACCGGGCGCGACAGATCGAAGTCGAACGCGCGCGTGCCCGGCACCCAGCTCGCGCTGATGAAGCTGTAGAACGCCTGCGAGACGACGAAGAACGGCAGCATCGCGAGCACGAGACGCTTCGCCATGCCGGGCGCAAGTCCGCCGATCGCGAGCGCGCCGCTCGCGAGGATCGCAAGCGCGACCGGCAGCACGAAGTAGTTGCCTTCGCCGCCGCGCGTCTTCGTCGTGAACGTCAGCAGCAGCGCGAGCGCGACGAGCATGACGATCCACCAGATCGCCGGCACGCGCGGCGCCCCTCGCATCTCCCATTTGAGAGATGCGTCG
>CALFNI010000451.1 GCA_937902695.1 uncultured Rhodanobacteraceae bacterium | reverse complement strand
TCGGGCGGGATTGCCAGTCCGAGGACTTCACCTGCGTCGGCATCGGCGACATGTCGGGCGACGTGTTCGGCAACGGCATGCTGCTGTCGCGGCACATCAGGCTCGTCGCTGCGTTCGATCATCGCCACGTGTTCATCGATCCCGAGCCCGACGTCGAGAAATCGTTCGTCGAACGCGAGCGCATGTTCGCGCTGCCGCGCTCGTCGTGGGCCGATTACGACACGAAACTGATCTCGAAGGGCGGCGGCGTGTTTGCGCGCACGGCGAAGTCGATTCCGCTCTCGCCGGAAGCCTGCCGCGCGCTCGGCATCGACGAGACGACCACGTCGATGACGCCGACGGCGCTGCTGAACGCGATCCTGAAGGCGCCGGTCGATCTGCTCTGGAACGGCGGCATCGGCACCTACGTCAAGGCCGAGAGCGAATCGAACGCCGACGCCGGCGATCGCGCGAACAACGCGCTGCGCGTCAACGGCAAGGAGCTCCGCTGCAGGATCGTCGGCGAGGGCGGCAATCTCGGGCTTACGCAGAAGGGCCGCATCGAGGCGGCCCATCACGGCGTGCTGCTCAACACCGATTTCATCGACAACTCGGCCGGCGTCGACACCTCGGACCACGAGGTCAACATCAAGATCCTGCTCAACGACGCCGTGCAGCGCGGCGAGATGACGATCGCCGCGCGCAACGCGCTGCTCGCGCAGATGACCGACGAGGTCGCGCGGCTCGTGCTGTCGGACAACTACCGCCAGAACCAGGCGATCACGGTCATGGAGCATCTGTCCGTGCACCGCCTGGGCTCGAAGGCGCATTTCATCCGCGTGCTCGAAGCCGAAGGCCTGCTCGACCGGCAGATCGAATCGCTGCCGTCCGACGCCGAGCTCAACGAGCGCAAGCAGAAGCACCAGGGCCTGACGCGCCCCGAGCTTTCGATCCTGCTCTCGTACGCGAAGATCAAGCTCTACCAGCAGCTGCTCGATTCGGACGTGCCCGAGGATCCGTATCTGTCGAAGGAGCTCGCGCGCTATTTCCCGGTGCCGCTGCAGGAAAAATACGCCGCGCACATGCAGCGCCATCGGCTGAAGCGCGAGATCATCGCGACCGCAGTGACGAACTCGATGGTCAACCGCATGGGCGCGACGTTCACGCTGCGCATGCAGGAAGACACCGGCCAGCCGCCCGCCGCGATCGCCAAGGCCTATTCGGCCGTCCGCGAGATCATCGATGCGCGTTCGCTGTGGGCCGAGATCGAGGCGCTCGACGGCAAGGTCGCCGACGCCGTGCAGGTCGACGCGTTGCTCAAGATCTGGGACCTCGCGCGCAACCTGACGCGCTGGCTGCTGAATCACCGCGGCGTCGCGCTCGACATCGCGAGCATCGTCGCGCGCTACGCGCCGGGCGTCGGCGAGCTGCGCGCCGCGCTGCCGCGCGTGCTCACGGCGACGGGCCGCGCCGACTACGACGTCGACGTCGAGAAGTGGCAGGGCCTCGGCATGCCCGAGGGCATCGCCGCGCGCCTCGCGATCGTGCCGGTGCTCGGTGCCGCGCTCGATGTCGTCGAGGTCGCGCACGACAGCAACCGTCCGGTCGAGCGCGTCGCGTCGATCTTCTTCGAGATCGGCCAGGCGCTCGAGATCGATTCGCTGCGCCGCCAGATCGAAAACCTGCCGGTCGAGAGCCGCTGGCACGCGCAGGCGCGCGGATCGCTGCGCGACGAGCTCGCCGCGCAGCATCGCGCGCTGGTCACGCAGATTCTCGCCAGCGCGCCGCCGGGCGCGCCGAACCGCGTGCAGGCATGGCTCGAGCGCGACGATCCCGCGCTCAGGTTCACGCTCGGCATGCTCGCCGAGATCCGCACGCAAACCGTCGACTATCCGATCGCGTCGGTCGCGCTGCGCAGGCTCGCGCAGCTCGTGCAGGCGGGCGCGAAGGCGGCCTGAGCGGTACGATCGGCGGAGACGGCCGGACGAAGGCGTCCGGTCGAAAGGGGAGAGCATGAGCGCGCCGCAGCCGATCGCGCCGCCGCCGTTGTCGCAGCATCTGCGCGAGCTCGCCTCGCGCCGCGACGCGTGGCTGATCCTCGTGCGCAACTTCATTCCGGTCGTCGGCATCTATTTCTTCGGGTGGTCGGCCGGGCTCTCGGTCTTCAACTACTGGTTCGACGGATTCACTGCGCTCGCGGCAATCATTGCGGCACTCGTGCCGCGCGCTCTGCGAGAGACGCAACCCGATAGCGTGGACCCGGCTACGCGGCTCGCGCTCGGCGCGTTCGTGTGGGCGTTCCTCGTCGCCATCGTCGGCCTCCCGTATTGGATCGTGCTTATCCCGCTCGGCGGGATCATGTTCGGCGACGACGTTCGCCAGCAGATCCTGCATTCGCCGGTGCTGTGGGCGACGTTCGGCGGCCTCGCGCTCAGCCATGTCTGGAGGGCGCTCCATCTGGGCTACGACGCGCTGCCCGACAAGGAGCTCAGGCAACGCGTGCGCTGGGACGTGTACCTGCTCGTGCTGCGCGCGGTCGCGATGTTCATGATGGCTGCGCACGGGCTCGCGTTCGTCATCGTGCCGCTGATGGCGGTTCTCCTGAGCTACTTCGAGATCTGGCCCGGGCGCGCGCTC
>CALFNI010000450.1 GCA_937902695.1 uncultured Rhodanobacteraceae bacterium | reverse complement strand
TCGTATGCGGCGCCGGCGATCAGGATGGCTGCGACGCCCTTCGCGTACGCCGCCGCGATCGCATCTTGCGCAGGCAGGCCCTCGACATATTTGTTCCATTGGTATCGGGGACGTCCATGGCCGACGCCATAGGAAATGCGCAGCGTGCGCGTGAGCAGGAAGGGCACGAACTCCTCGTAATCGCCCATCGCGTTGATCGACGGATGCTCCGGATACCATGACACCGGGAGCTGGAAGAGCGCGGCATTGTTGCCGAGCCTCCGCTCGACGCCTTCGAAGTACTCGCGAGTGCGATCGTACCGGGCTACCACGGCCGCGCGATGCGGATCCGGCGGCTTCAACAGGACATCGAAGAGGGCGAGGCCCGCGACGACGATGAATAGCGCATGCCGCAGCCACGCGACGCGGATTCGCGACGCAGCGGCATCGAGCATCCACGCTCCGCCGATAAAACACGCGAATGCGAGGAAAGGCAGCACCCGATTGTACGTGCGGACTTTTGCCGTGATCCAGAACGCGATCAGCGTGCCCAATCCAGTCGATATCGCCAGCAGGATGCTCGCCAGTGCGAACAGCGCGGCGATACGCGCAGCGCTTTCGCCTTCGGCAACGTCCTCCACGCGCGCACCGAGAGCGCGACAGAGCGCCCACATCAACGCTACGAAGCCGGCGATGCCGATGACTCCGATGTACTGGTTGCGTGACTCGACATCCGGGACGTCGAATGCCTTGTCGAACTCCTGCTTCGTCGCCGCAGCATCGGGCCGGCGATCGAAAGTCGTCGGCATCAGGACCTGATTCAGGCGAAGAGCATAGATCTCGGCGTCGGCCGGCGATCGCTGGGCCGCGAACGGCGCCTTGCCGACGTCAAGCGCATGCAGCGCGACCGGCATCTGTTCGGTGACGAACGCGAGACCCGTCGTCGCGAGCAGCACGGCGGCGATCGCCGCGCTGCGCCGTCCCATCCCGCTCGCGACAGCAATCGCGGCAGCGACGACGACCAGATAGGCGAAGAAGGCGCCGTTGTAAGGCATCTGCAGCGTCACGAGCGCGGCGACGATGATTGCGAAGACGAGGCGACGCCGCGTTGGTCGGCTCGCATCGAGGCGGCCTTGCGCGAGCCATGTCAGGACGACGAACGCGAGTGGCAGGAGGAAATATGCGCCGTTCGTCAGGTGCCCCGTGCCACGAAGGATGTGATAGGGCAGGAATGCATACAGCAAGGCGCACAAGATCGAGGAAGCGGACGAGAATCCAAGGCGGCGCAGGCTCCAGTGCGCGGCGAACGCGATCAGATAGAAGCCTGCAATGTAGTAGACGTTGACCGCCGCGGCCGGGCCGATCAGCGCCGCAAGAGGGCCCAGCAACGCATAGTTGAGCGAATCGAACCGTGGAAAATCCAGCCGGTCATAGCCGAACGGGAATCCGATCCGTTCGTTGTGGAAGAGCCATCCCGTTTGCGCAACGTTCGCGACCTGCACGAGCTTGTCGATCGCGTCGCCGACGAATGCGAATGGCACATCGAGCCGCGAGACGGGGATATGCAGCACGACGAGCAACACGGTTGCCAGAACCGCCAGGACGACATACGGGGCCAGCCGTCGATAGCGCTCGATGTTCGCGGGACGAGGCAAGGCGCCGCCCTAGTTCCGGCCGGCCGTGGCGCGCGCTGTGCTTCGCTCGCGCACGAGCGCCGGCGCGGCCGTGTGGCGGTCGCGGCTGATCATGAGTTCGGCGAGGAGGCCGAACATGAGGAGCTGCACGCCAACGAGCACGAGCAGCACGCCGAGCTGCAGCAGGGGCCGGCGCCCGAGCGCTGCGCCCGAGAGCCACTCGACGCTGAGCCACGCAAGGATTGCGACGCCGAAGACGCCGAGCAGCAGGCCGCCGGCACCGAAGAAGTGCCCCGGCTTGCGCGCATAGCGCGTGATCGTGAATACGGTGAAGAGATCGAGCAGCCCGCGCAGGAAGCGCCGCGCGCCATACTTCGAATGACCGAAACGGCGCGGATGGTGGAGAACTTCGATCTCCCCGATTCGAAAGCCGTACGCGTGCGCAAGCACCGGCACGAAGCGATGCAGCTCGCCATACAGGTGTACCGCGTCGAATACCTCGCGCCGATAGGCCTTGTAGCCGCAGTTGAAGTCATGCAACGGAATGCCCGAAGTGCGCGCGGTGATCCAGTTGAAGACCTTCGACGGAAGCGTCTTGCCCGGCGGATCCTGGCGATCGCGCTTCCATCCGGAGACGACGTCCAGGCCCGATCCGATTGCCTCCACGAAACGCGTGAGTTCCGCGGGATCGTCCTGCAGGTCTCCATCCATTGTCACGATGATGTCGCCGGTGGCGTCGGCGACGCCGACCTGCAGCGCCGTCGCCTTGCCGAAGTTGCGCCGCAGACGTATGCCTTGCACGCGCGCGTCGCGTCGCGCGACGTCGACAATCGCGGGCCATGTAGCGTCGGTGCTGCCATCGTCGACGAAGCAGAGGTCGGCGAGCACGAAACGATCGGTCGCCGCGCTCGCGGCGAGGATCTGCTCCGCGAGCGGCATGATGGTCTCGGCCTCGTTCATGACGGGCACGACGATCGAGACGCGCGGTGGGGATGCCTCGCTTGCGCTCACGGTTCCTCGAAAACATCAGCCCGCAGCGCGGGTCTTCTCGATAAGGGTCGTTTCCGACGGATACGGCAGCGCCGGCGCCCAGCCGCGGTATCGCGTCAGGCGTCCGCCGGTCCTTCCCAAGGCTGCCTGGTAACGCTGCCGGTTCGAATTGTCGAATACAACCAGACCCCCGGCGCCGAGGCAATCCCAGGCGCGCTCGAGGCAGGCCGCGCGCGCGCGGCCGTCGATGACGACGAGATCGTATGGCGCGGCGCCGTCGGCGATGCTGTCGACATAGGCGGAAAAGTCGGATTGCTCGTAGCCGCGCCGGCCGGACGGCGCGCGCGCGGCCCCGTCTGCCGGAACCGGTTCTATCAGGCGCATCTCGACCTTCGGCACTGCGAGCATCGGCGCGGCGATCTTCGCAAAGCTTGCGTCGTGCTCGACGGAGACGACGCGCGCCGCGCGTCGCGCGAGCCAGACCGTGCTCGCGCCGCTGCCGTATTCGAAGACGCGCACGTCGCCATTGCGCGCGGCCATCCAGCGCTCGACGGCGTCGATTGCGGGGAACGTCCACCACGGCACGTCCATGCGTGCGAGCGCGGCGGCGTCGTGGATCGCGAACTGGCTGCCGAGCCAGAAACGGAATGTGTCGTGCGGCGCCTGCTGCCACCGGTCGAGCGCACCGCTCGCGCGGAGCGGACGCGCGACGCCGTGCACTGCGGCAACGTAGGCCCTCTTAAGCATGCGTCATTTCCCCGGTAAAGTGCGCGGCTGGCGACGCCGGACACTGCAATGCATCAGGCTTGCGCGAGCTCGGGCAAATCGCGGTACAGCGTTAGGGTATCCGGATTCGCCAGCGCATCGGTATTCTTCACGGGCAGCCCGTTGATCGTATCGCGCACCGCGATCTCGGTGATTTTCCCGGAGATCGTGCGCGGGATGTCGGCAACCTGGATGATCTTCGCAGGTACGTGGCGCGGCGTCGTGTTGTCGCGCACCTGCTTCCTGATGCGATCGCGCAGCGCGTCGTCGAGCGTGATGCCGTCGCGCAGGCGCACGAACAGGATCACGCGCTCGTCGCCTTGCCAGCGCTGGCCGACCGCGATCGATTCCAGCACGCCGTCGACCTGCTCGACCTGGCGATAAATCTCGGCCGTGCCGATGCGCACGCCGCCGGGGTTCAGCGTCGCGTCAGAGCGGCCGTAGATGATCACGGTCTCGCGCTCGGTCAGGAGCGCGTGATCCCCATGGCACCAGATGCCAGGAATGCGCGAAAAATACGCCTTTTTGTATTTCTCGCCGTCGGGATCGTTCCAGAAGAACACCGGCATCGACGGGAACGGCGCCGCGCACGCGAGCTCGCCCTTCTCGTCGTACACGGGCTTGCCGGCGTCGTCGAGAACCTCGACCTTCATGCCGAGCCCGCGGCACTGCAATTCGCCGCGATAGACCGGCAGCAGCGGATTGCCGAGCGCGAAGCACGAGATGATGTCGGTGCCGCCCGAGATCGACGCGAGCAGCACGCGCTCCTTGACGTCGCGATAGACGTAGTCGTAGCTCTCCGGCGCGAGCGGCGAGCCTGTCGAGAGGATCGTCTTCAGCTGCTGGAGCTTGTGCGTCGTGCGCGGCCTGACGCCGGCTTTCTCGATCGCGCTGATCCACTTGGCGCTCGTGCCGAACACGCTGATGCCGACCTCGTCGGCGAGGTCCCAGAGTCCGTTCCCGTCCGGATGGAACGGCGAGCCGTCGTAGAGCACCAGCGTCGCGCCGACCGCGAGCCCCGACACGAACCAGTTCCACATCATCCAGCCGCAGGTCGTGTAGTAGAACAGCCGATCCTCGCGCTTGAGATCGGTGTGCAGCACGAGCTCCTTCAGATGCTGGATCAGGGTGCCGCCGGCGCCGTGCACGATGCATTTCGGCACGCCGGTCGTGCCGGAGGAATACATGATGTAGATCGGGTGATCGAACGCAAGCATCTCGAACTGGAGCGGGTGCTCGCCGCGGCCGGCGAAATCCGGCCACGAAACGGCATTGCGCAGGCCGTCGAGCTGCAGCGCATCGCCGGAGTAGGGCACGACGACGAGCGTTTCGATGCTCGGAATCTCGTCGAGGACGCCGCGGATTTTCTCGAGGCAGTCGCAGCGCTTGCCGCCATCGCCGTCTATGTCGGCCGTGCCGCGGCCTTTC
>CALFNI010000449.1 GCA_937902695.1 uncultured Rhodanobacteraceae bacterium | reverse complement strand
TGGGGCCCTAACGCGAAGGCGGCGCCCTGGCCGCGGGCCGAGTGCGTGCTCGCCGTTCGTGACGTGCATCCAGAGGACGAGCAACGCCGCGATGCCGCGCAGCGCATCGACGTAGCGCAGGCGCACGCCGCGACCGGCGACGCCCGCCGGGATGTTCTCGACTTGCAGAAGTCTGCTCCGGCACCGAAGAGGCGCCGATGATACCCGCGACCCGCGGGCATGTGCGCGCGGCGGCTCAGGCGCCGGGCACGGCCGTTGCTGCGCGCCGCATCGAGCGCTGCTGCCAGCGTTCGGCGAGGCGATGGCCGAGCCGCATGCCGGGCTTCTCGACGCAGCGGTAGACGATGCTCGCGACCGCGAGCGTCGATGCGAGCCCCAGCAGCGTGTAGATGCCGATGTGCTGCGTCCGCCAGATCGAGCCGGCCGGCTGCCGGCGCAGCAGCCACCATTCGATCGCGAGAAACACGATGACGTGGAAGAGATAGATCGAATAGCTGATGCGGCCGAGCCAATCGGTCAGCCGCGTCTCGATCCGCACGACGCGCGTGCCGGCGAGGAAGATCACGAAGCCGAGCGCGTATGTCGCGGGCTCGTTGTTCTTCGGCCCGTTCGCAAGCAGCGCCGCGGCCGGCAGCAGCACGACGTAGCAGGCGACCATTGCGGCAAGCAGCGCGTCGGCGACGACGTCCCGCCTGGCCCCCGCCGCCGCGTCCCAGCGGCCGCGGAACAGCGCGCCGCACAGCATCACCGAGAGATTGAGGAACCAGTACGGCGCGCCCGTCGACATGAATCTCCGCCGCAGCCAGTACGTCGCAGCGATGCCGACGAACGCGAGGCCGAGCGCCGCCGCGAGCAGCGCGATGCGCCGCGCGTTGAAGAGACTCCCGGTGACGAGCAGCACGACGCAGAGCGCGTAGAACGCGAGCTCGACGAGCAGGGTCCAGTAGACGCCTTCGGCGGATCGCACGCCGAAGAGATCCTGCATCAGCGTGAGGTTTACGAGCAATTCGCGCGTCGTGAACTGCGTGCCCCAGATCCAGAACACGACGAGCGCGGCGAGCGGCACCGAGAGCCAGTACGCGGGATAGATGCGCAGGATGCGCTTGATCGCGAACGATCCGACCGGCGCGGCTCGATCGGGCAGGATGCTGAACGGGATGACGAAGCCGGAGATCAGGAAGAACACGACGACGCCGACGTGGCCGACGTCGATGTAGCCTGGAATCGCGGTGAACCAGCGGCCCGTCGCTGCCGTTTCGGGGCTCGTCATCGCGAACGTCGAGGCTGCGTGCAGCCAGACGACGAGCAGCGCCGCGATCGCGCGCAGCGCGTCGATGTAGCGCAGGCGGTCGGACGATAAAGGAGCTGGCAGCGTGTCGGTCATGGCACCGATAGTGCCAGCTCCCAAGCCCTCCCTTCGAGCGAGCCTTTTGCCCTGAAGCCTCCCCTTCAAGGGGGGTTCGGGTGGGGATGGTGTCGCTCGTCGCCTCGACGGCTGCACGAACACCATCCCCTCCCCGGCCCTGTCCTTTTGAGGTAGGGAGAAACGCCCTGATTTCGAAGGGTCGAAGATCGCGATCAGTCGCGCTCGAACGGGCGCCGCACCTCGTTCTCTTCGTTCGCACCGGACGACGTCTGCGTCGCCGCCGTCGCGCCGGACGGCACGCCGATTTCCGGCGCGCCCTTCGCCTTCAGCGCCGCGTTGACCTTGACGAGCTCGCCTTCGCGCAGTTTCGCGAACGACTGCTTGACGTCGCCGAGCTCCTTGCCCAGAGCATCGATGCGCGCGATCTGGTAGTCGGCGGGCTTGCCGTCGTACGACATGATGGCGCCGTACAGCGTGTCCATGTGCTCGCGCAGGCGCTCCTCGCCGGTGATCGCGCCGCCTTCCTTCGTCGCGACGATCTTCTTGCGGATGTCGTCGGCGTGATTCGAGAGATCGGCGAGCTGCTTCTTCATACCGTCCTTCTCGGGAAGCTTCGCCGCAGCCGCGTCGGCCTGCGTGCGCACGGCGTTGATCTGGAACACGAGATCGCTCATCTCGCCAAACAGACCGCGCACCTTCATCGCGGCGTCGTACTGCGCGCGACGGTCGGCAGCCGAGAACGTGACGCGACGGTCGAGGCCGACGTCGACCTTCGTCTCGTAGACCTCCTTGCCCTTGGTCAGGCGCACCGTGTACGTGCCGGGCGGCACGCGCGGGCCCTGCGTCGAATTGAACGCGATCTGCGCGGCCGGCGGTACGCGCGGCGGCTTGACGCGCATCGACCACGTCACGCGGTTGATGCCGCGGCGCACGCTCGCCGGAATCGTATCGATGACCTCGCCCTTGTCGTCGAGCACGTCCATCTTGAGCTTGCCGAAGAGGTGGCGGCTCTTCTGGTAGTACGTGATCTCGGCGCCTGCCGGCGGATTCGGACCGGTGAAGCTCGCATCGCCCTCCGGCCAGCCGCCGAACGCGCTGATGCGCTGCTGGATCGGGCGCGTCGCGAGGAACGCGGCTTCGCTGTCGAGCGTCTTCGCGTCGAGCGCGCGCAGCGGCGTCAGGTCGTCGATGATCCAGATGCCGCGGCCGTGCGTCGCGATCGCGAGCGAGGCATCGCGCTGCTGGAACGCCATGTCGCGCACGGCAGCGTCGGGCATGTCGCCGCCCTTGAACTGCGCCCAGTGCGTGCCGCCATCGATCGAGACGAAGAGGCCGAACTCGGTGCCGGCGTAGAGGATGTCCGGCTTGACCGTGTCCTGCTTGATCACGTGCGCGTAGCCGCGGACGCCTTTCGCATCCTTCGGCGTCACGAGTGCGGTCCACGTCTTGCCGTAGTCGCTCGTCCGGTAGATGTACGGCGCCATGTCGCCGAACGTGTGGCGGTCGAACGCGACGAACGCGGTGCCGGCGTCGAAGTTGCCGGCCTGCACCCACGACACCCACGCGTTCGCCGGCACGCCCTTGATGTTGCCGACGACGTTGGTCCAGCTCTTGCCGCCATCGCGCGTGAGTTGCACGTTGCCGTCGTCGGTGCCGACCCAGATCGTGCCTGCCTGCTTGGGCGATTCGGAGATCGAGTAGATCGTCGTGTGCGTTTCGGCCGCGGAGTTGTCGATCGTGACGCCGCCCGATTCCTCCTGCTTCTGCTTGTTCTTGTCGTTGGTGGTGAGGTCGGGCGAGATGCGATCCCAGCTCTGGCCGTGGTCGCGCGAGCGGAACAGGAACTGCGCGCCGATGTAGATCGTGCCCTTCTCGTTCGGCGAGAGCGCGATCGGCGTGTTCCAGTTCCAGCGCAGCTTCTCGTTGTAGTTCGCTTCCGGCTGGATCGTGCGCGTCTCGTGCGTGTAGCGGTTCACGCGCCCGATCGTGCCGCCCTGCGCCTCCGCGTAGATGTACGCCGGATCGGCGGGATCGGCGAATGCCCAGAAGCCGTCGCCGCCGTACATGTTCTCCCAGCGTCCATTCGAGATGCCGCCCGGATACGCGCTGTCGCCCATCCAGGAGCTGTTGTCCTGCAGGCCGCCGTAGACATGGAACGGATCGGCTTCGTCGATCGACACGTGATAGAACTGCGACACCGGCAGGTTGTTCTGCTTCCACCACTTGTTGCCGCCGTCGTACGACTGCCAGAGGCCGCCATCGTCGCCCGAGATCACGTGCTGCGTGTCGGTCGGATCGATCCACACCGTGTGGTGATCGCCGTGCGTGCCGCCGCCGACGTTCGCGAAGCTCTTGCCGCCGTCGAGGCTCTGGATGAGATTGAGATCGGGCTTGAAGATGCGGTCCGGATTCTTCGGGTCGACGATGAGGTTGGCGAAGTAGAACGGACGCCAGACCATCAGCTGGCTCTTGTCGCGCTTGTCCCAGGTCTTGCCGCCGTCGTCCGAGCGGAACAGCGCCGAGTCGGTCGATTCGACGAACGCATAAACGACATTCGACGCCGAAGGCGCGACCGCGACCGCGATGCGGCCGTAGGGCTTCTTCGGAAAACCCTTGTTCGCGGCGTCGGTGACCTCGGTCCACGACTTGCCGCCGTCAGACGAGCGGAACATGCCGCTGCCCGAGGGCACGTCGGCCGATTCGCCGCCCGAGCGGAACGTCCAGCCCTTGCGGCGGAAATCCCAGAGCGCCGCGAACAGCGTGTTCGGATCGTTCGGATCGGCGCTGATCGACGAGCACCCGGTCGAGAGGTTCTTGCCCTTGAGGACCAGCGACCAGCTCTTGCCGCCGTCGGTCGTCTTGTAGAGGCCGCGGTCGGCCGAATCGCTCCAGAGCTTGCCCGGAACGCACGCGTAGACGGTGTTGCCGTCGTGCGCGTCGACGATGATCTTCGCGATGCGCTCGGAGTTGGGAAGACCCATGTGGGTCCAGGTCTCGCCGCCGTCGGTCGACTTGTAGATGCCGTCGCCGACCGAGACGGAGTTGCGCGTCCACGATTCGCCGGTGCCGACCCAGATCGTGTCGTGATTCGAGGGATCGATCGT
>CALFNI010000448.1 GCA_937902695.1 uncultured Rhodanobacteraceae bacterium | reverse complement strand
CCGCGACGTAGCCGATTTTCCAGCCCGTCACGTGATACGTCTTGCCGAAGCTCGACACGACGAAACTGCGCTGCGCGAGTTCCGGATAGCGCGCGACGCTTTCGTGCGGCGCGCCGTCGTAGACCATGTGTTCGTAGACTTCGTCCGAGAGGATCAGCACGTTGGTGCCGCGCACGATGTCTTCCAGTTTCTGCATGTCCTCCGCGCGCCAGACGGTGCCCGTCGGATTGTGCGGCGTGTTGATGAGCAGCAGACGTGTCCTCGGCGTGATCGCGGCCGCGAGCCTGTCGAACGGGATCGTGTAGTCGGGCGCGTCGAGCGTGACGAACACCGGCTTGCCGCCCGCGAGTTCGATCGACGGCAGATAGCTGTCGTACGTCGGTTCGACGACGATCACTTCGTCGCCCGGATGGACCGTGCACAGGATCGCGGTGAGGAGCGCCTGCGTGGCGCCGGCCGTCACTGTGATTTCACTGTCGGCGTCGTAGCGGCGGCCGTACAGGTTCGCGATCTTGTCCGAGATCGCCTGGCGTAGCGGCGCGAGGCCGGCCATCGGCGGATACTGGTTGTGGCCCTCGCGCATCGCGTCGCTCACTGCATCCACGATGCGCGGATCGCAGTTGAAATCCGGAAATCCCTGGCCGAGGTTCACCGCGCCTTTTTGCGCGGCGAGCGCGCTCATCACGGTGAAAATCGTCGTGCCGACGTTCGGCAGACGGGACGGAAAGGTCGGAATCGTAGACGTGGTGTGCGTGGTGTGCGGTGCATTCATGGCGCGGTCTGGTGCGTGGACGATGGGCGGTAAATATCGGAGAGAACCTGGGCGGAACTGCGGAAATCTGTCGCGACGTGCCGCTCAGGCGGGCGATGGCGCTTCGGCGGGTGTTTTGTCCGGCAGCAGGCAGGCCGCGACGAACGGCGCCGGCTGCGCGATCTGAAACCCGAAATCGCGCGCGATACGTTTTGCCAGCTTCAGTACCGCGCGATCTTTCGAGACCAGCCAGTCGGCCTGTACGGCGTGCGCGAGTTCGAGAAACTTCTGGTCGTCGCGATCCTTGCATTTCGGCAGCGGCCGGGCATCTTCGGCGGGCGCGGGCGGCGCGACCTGCTGGCAGAGGCGGCCGAGCGTGTCGAGCGCCGCGGCCTTGTCGATCTCGCGCCGCGCGAACTGGGGATAATCGAGCACGTACGTCAGCTCAGCGAGACAGCGCGCGTCGATCAGCGCCTTCAACGCGCCGCTTTCGAGCGCCGCGCGGATCGGCCGGGTGTGAGGGTCGTCGAACACGAGGATGTCGATCCATACATTCGAATCGAGCACGACGTGAGGGACATCGCGGAGCGCCCCGCGTGAGGCATCGGAACCGTGCATTCGTTACAATCGTGGTTTCGTCTTTGACCGTCAGGCACGGCGTGCCTGTAAGCCTCTATGATAATCGTTCTGTCGCCGGCCAAATCGCTCGACTACGAAACACCCCCGCACGTCAAAAAGCACACGATTCCCGATTTTGTCGATGACGCCGCCGAACTGATCGGCGGATTGCGGCGCCTGTCGCCGCAGCAGATCGCCACGCTGATGGACATTTCCGATCCGCTCGCGCGCCTGAACTTCCAGCGCTACGCCGACTGGTCGGAGAAATTCGACACGCGTAACGCGAAACAGGCCGTGCTCGCGTTCAACGGCGACGTATACGAAGGGTTCGACGCGAAGTCGCTCTCGGCCGCCGATCTCGACTACGCGCAAAAGCATGTGCGCGTGCTGTCGGGGCTGTACGGGCTGCTGCGTCCGCTCGACCTGTTGCAGCCGTCCCGTCTGGAAATGGGCACCCGATTCGAGAATGCGCGGGGCAAGGATCTGTACGCATTCTGGGGCGAGCGCATCACG
>CALFNI010000447.1 GCA_937902695.1 uncultured Rhodanobacteraceae bacterium | reverse complement strand
ATGCTCCTCGGCACCTGGCCCGCGTTCGATGCGTACAGCAGATCCGCGATGCGCCCACCCCAGCCGTTCGCGTTCGCATCGTCCGGACGCGAGGTCATCCACTGGTTGGTCTGGTCGTCGTGCGAGAAGAGCTGCGAGGGCGTCGGGATCGTGCCGTCCTGATACTGCTGCTGCGTCGTCGGATACAGCAGGCTGCCGACGTTGGCGACGATCGCGGCCTTGCCGCTGTTGAAGAGCCCCGCGAGCTCGGGCATCGCAGGATGGAGGCCATAGTTGGTCGGGCCGCCGCCCGAGGCCGGCGTCAGCGCCTGCTGGCCCGACGTGATCGCGAGGTCGCCGCGCGAGACGAGGTAGTTCGTGTAGTCGGTGCCGCTCATCGGCACGACGGTATTGAAGCTGTCGTTGCCGCCGTACATGAAGACGCAGACGAGCGCCTTGTAATCGCTGAAGCCGCGTTGTGCGGCGGCTGCGGCGCCGATCAGCCTGAGCGAGCCGATCGCCGAGTAAAGGCTTGCGCCGCCGAGTGCGGCACAGATGCTCTTGCGCAGGAATTCGCGACGATTCACATGCATGGCCGCGGCCTCACTTCTGGATCGAGTATTCGGGGGAATTGAGGATCAGGTACAGCGCGTGCTGCACGCGCGTGCGGCCGAGATCCTGGCCGTAGTTGTCCACGGTCAATTGATTGAGGCGCGTGATCAGCACGTCGCGCATGAACGGCGACATCTGGCCGGACATGAAGAGCGCGCTGTATTCGTCGACGAGCCCCGCCGGATCGGTCGCCGCGAGCGCGGCGTCGCGATCCTCGTTCATCTGCATCGTCGTCGGGTCGTCGCTCGCCCAGCAGTTCGTGCTGCCGGTGTAATCGCAGAAGACTTCGTGGAAGAAATAGTTCGGCGTCGCGACGACCGCGGTGTCGGTCAGGATCTGGAACTCCGGGCTGACGAGCCCGCGCTGCTCGACCTCGCCCGGCTGCTCGAAATCGGGCTTGAAGAAATTGAACACGGTTGGCGATCGCTGCGGCGCCTGGCCGATCTGCTCCTCGATCGGCGGCCACGGCGCGAGCGTGCCGATGCGCCCGCCGATCGAGCGCGCTTCCATCGCGCGCCACATCTGCGTGATCTTGAGGAGCGGCTCGCGCAGCTTGCCGAACGTATCGGCGCGCTGCCACTGGCCGTAGCGCGCTTCCGGATCGAGCAGGATCGCCTTGACGACCGCCTTGAGATCGCCGCGCACGCCCGCGCCGTCGTCGTTGAACACCTGCGCGACGCGCTGCACGTAGGCCGGCGTCGGATTGCTGGTCACGAGCCGCTCGATCAGCCGCGTCGCAATGAACGGGCCGACGTTCGGATGGTTGAAGATGTTGTCGAGCGCCTGCGTCATCTCGGTCTGCGCGTCACCGCCGTGCACGAGGATGCCGCCGGCGAGCGACACGCCCGGGTAGACGAGCAGCTGCTTGTCGGACGTGTTGTCGTGGTAATGCTCTATCGGCTGCATCGGCAGCATCCACGGCGGATCGTTCTGGTTGCTCGGGCCGCACCAGAAGTACGTGCCCCAGCCGCCGTCCTCGTCGTACATGCAGCACGTGTATGTCGAGTCGCCGCACCCGGTGTTGTTCCAGTCCCAGCCGGTGAAGACGGCCGCGAAGCCGCGCACCGTCGTCTGATCGTAGGTCGGCACGCGCTGGCCGCCCGAGAGCACCGGCGTGCCGTCGGGATTGAGCTGGTACAAGCCGATCGAGAAGAGCTGCATGACCTCGCGCGCGTAGTTCTCGTCCGGATGGATGTTCTGCGTCGGGTCGGCCTTCTGGTTCTGGATCGACGACAGGAAGATGCCCATCGCCGGATGCTTGCTGACGTCTTCGAGCAGCGTGCGGTAGTTGCCGAACGCATCGGCGGCGAGCATGTCGTAGAAGCTCGCGATCGCCCACGGCTCGTACGCGAGCGTGCCGTTCGAGTTCGAGATGACGAAGATCTCGCTCAGCGCGAACGCGATGCGCTGGCGGAGCTGGTCGGTCGGCGCGTTGTTCGGATACAGCGGCCGGCTCGGATCGGGCGTGCCCACCGAGTTGATCGCCCAGATTTCGAGGCGCGTGTCGTCGCTGAGGTAATCGTCCGGATACGCGGTGAGGAACCAGTCGAGGTACTGCGTCTGCGTCGATGCGGGCGCCGCGAACTGCTCGCTGAGCCAGCCCTGGTAACCGACGTCGCGAAGGTGCGCGATGCCTGCCGGCGACGGGCCGAACGTCGCCTGCGCGAGGAAGCGCGCCGCGTCGTTGTCGGTCGTGGGACCGTTCGCAGCGCCGTCGAAGCTGTCCCTGAATCCGCCGTCGGGCCAGTGGCTCAGGCCCTGCGCCGTTGCCGCCATGCTGAGCGACGCCGCGACGAGCGCCGCCAGACCCCGTCGCACCCCATTCCCGATGCTCATCGCCGATCTCCCCGCCGACTCGGTCCGCGCGTGCCGACCGGACTCTAGCGCGATCGAAGCGGGCGCAGCATGACGTGTGCCGCATTCGCAGACGATGCTTCAGGCGTTTTTTGGCGATGACCGGCTTTGCGCGACGGCGTTATCGATTTCTTCACCGGCGGCGCCCACAGCGCCGCGTCGAGGTTGCGATCCCAGCCATGGCGCGCAAGATCGACGCGCCCGCGCACGACGACGATGCCCTCGCCCGCGAGGCGGCGGACCTGGTCGCGGAACAACCGGCTGCCGGGCGGGAATGCGATCCGCCCATCGGAGCGCAGCACGCGGTGCCACGGGAGTTTTTCGCCGGTCGTCTCGGCGAGAATGCGGCCGACCAGGCGCGCGCGTCCCGGCAGGCCCGCGCGCGCGGCGAGCTCGCCGTAGCTTGCGACGGATCCTTGCGGAATCGAGCGGATCGCACGCAGGATCGACGCCGGATCGATCGGTGCCTTCGCGCGGGGTCGCTTCGGATTGCCTGACTTCATGATCGCCAGACGCTAGCATAGGAGGACACCGCGACCGGGAGCCCTCGTGCAAAGCTTCGAACAGATCCGCTCGCATACCGGCAGCCGCCACGCGCTGCGGACGAACGATCCGTACCTGATCAGCTTCGACCTGACGCTCGACAGCGGCCGCCACCAGGGCATGTACCTCACCGAGATGGAGGACGAGGACGGCGGCAAGGTCCTGCGCATCTCGACGCCGATCGGCCCATTCGCCGGCCTCGATGGCGCGCGGTGCCTGCGCTTCAACTGGGAGCAGCGGACGGGCTATCTCGCGATCAGCGACCTCGACGGCTCGCCGTACCTGCATCTTTGCGAGAACCGGCCGTATGCGTTCCTGTCCGAGGCCGAGCTCGATCGCGTGATCAACGAGCTCGGCACGCTCGGCGATCGCATGGAGCAGGCGATTTCGAGCGGCGGCGATACGCTGTAGGTTTCCTCACACGCGTGCAAGAACGAACAGCGCTACGCGAGCCCCGCCATTCGCAACAGCGTGACGAACGCCCAGGCGAGCGCGCCCGCGATCGGCAGCGTCAGTATCCACGCCCACACCATGCGCTCGACGACGACCCACTTGATCGCGTTCGCGCGCTTGGCGGTGCCGACGCCCATGATCGCAGCCGAGACGTTGTGCGTGGTCGACACCGGAATGCCGAGCGTCGACGCGGTGATGATGACGGTGGACGAGGCGATGTCTGCAGCCACGCCATTCATCGGCTGCAGCTTGACCATCTTGTGACCGAGCGTGCGGATGATGCGCCAGCCGCCGGCCATCGTGCCTGCCGCCATCACGAGCGCGCACGTCGCCTTGATCCAGACCGGTATCGTGAACCCCTGGTCGGCGATCTCGGGGATCTTGAGGAACGACAGCCACGCCGGCACGCCGTCCAGGCTGCCGGCCATCGTCGCGCCGGCGAGCGCGAGCGCAATGATGCCCATCGTTTTCTGCGCGTCGTTGAGACCGTGCGAGATGCCCATCGCGCTCGACGACAGCATCTGTATCTTGCCGAACACCGCGTTGACGGCGCGCGGACGCATCGCGTGCCGCAGCGGACCGCGGTCGCCGAGCACCGAGAGCAGCGCGAACAGCAGCCCCATGATCGTGAGGCCCAGCAGGAATCCGGCGAGCGGTGAAACGACCATCGGCACGATGACCTTCGGCAAGAGTCCCTTGCCCTGCCACCAGTGCGCGCCGTCCTGCCACCAGATCATCGCCGACCACGAATTGCCGGCCGCCGCGAACGCCGCGCCGCAGAGGCCGCCGACCAGCGCGTGCGAGGAGCTCGACGGCAGGCCCCACCACCACGTGATGAGATCCCAGACGGTCGCGCCGAGCAGCGCGCAGATGAGGAGCTGCGGCGTCATCGCGACGACGCCGGCGTCGATGAGACCCGATGAAATCGTCTTCGCGACCGCCGTGCCGAGCAGCGCGCCGATGAAGTTCGTGCACGCGGCGAGAATGACGGCCTGGCCGGGCGTCAGCACCTTCGTGGCGACGACCGTCGCGATCGAGTTCGCGGTGTCGTGAAAGCCGTTGATGTACTCGAAGACGAGCGCGACGAGCACGACGATCAAGACGAGCGTGAGGCTCACGGCGCGAGCCTTACGAGTTCTTAAGGACGATCTGGAAGATCACGTTGCCGGCGTCGCGGCAGCGGTCGATCGCCTTCTCCAAGAGCTCGAAGAGATCCTTGCGCAGGAGCAGCTTCGCCGGATCGCGCTCGTTGGTGAAAAGGTCGCGGTAGAGATCGAGGATGAGCCGGTCGGCCTCGCTCTCGATCGACTGCATGCGCTCGTTGAGATCGCGCATGACGTCGAGCTTGAACCCGCTGCGCAGCTGGCCGGTCATCTGCACGATGACATCGGCCGCCTTTTCGAGCATGACGGCGCGCGAGGCGAAATCGACGTCGGCGAGCCGGTCGGCGAACAGGACGTAGCGCTCGGCAAACTTCTCGACGGTCTTCGGGATCTTGTAGAGCGCGCCGGCGAGCGCCTCGATGTCCTCGCGGTCGATCGCGGTCACGAACGTATCGACGAGGGCCGCGCCGATCTGCGCGAAAAGCTCTTTCTCGCGCCGCCGGGCGAGGCGGAACTCGTCGAGCGAGCGCGACGATACCGGCGCATTCAAAAGGGCGGTCAGCGCGCGCGTCGACTGCCGCGCGGCATCGGCGCTGGCCTCGAGCAGGCCGTAGAACTTGTCGCCTTTGCCGAACATCGTCTGCAACGAGAACATGGGATTCGCCGTCGAAAGCACCGACCGGTGCGGGAAGCCGCGAGCGCATCATTCGCGGCGCTCTGCGTGACGATTATGTTACAGGAACCGCCACCACGGACGCTCCGGCGGGCCGTGGACCTCGCGACCGATTGCCCGTCGGGGACGATTGCTACACTCTGGCGACTCCCTGCCGGCAAAGGACCCGGATGCTGCTGCAGATTTCGCTCGTCGTCCTGCTCGCGCTGTTGAACGGCTTCTTCGCGCTCAGCGAGATGGCGCTCATGGTCGCGCGCAAGAGCCGGCTGAAGCATCTCGCGGCGACGAGCCGCCGCGCCAAGGCCGCGCTCGGTCTCGCGCACGAGCCCGAGAGCTTCCTCGCGACCGTGCAGGTATTCATCACGCTGCTGCAGGTCGGCGCCGGCGCATCGCTCGGCGCGACGATCGGCGAGCGGATCGGCGCGTGGCTCGACGGGCTCGACCTGCGCGGCATCGACCCGTACAGCGTGCCGATCGGCGTCGTCATCGCCGTCTCCGGCATCACGTTCATCCAGATGCTGCTGGGCGAGCTCCTGCCCAAGCGCGTCGCCCTCGTCGATCCCGAGCGCTTCGCGATGATGACGGCGCTGCCGATGCGGGCGCTGACCTGGCTCGCCTCGCCGTTCGCGTTCCTGCTGATCCGGACGACGCGCGGGCTCCTCGCGCTCCTGCGCCTCAACAGGGCAACGCGCGAGCACGTCAGCGAGGAGGAAATCCGCCTCCTCGTCGCCGAAGGCGTCGATCAGGGCGTCATCGACACCGACGAGCGCAACATGGTCAACCGCGTGCTGCGGCTCGGCGACCGCACCGTCGACAGCGTCATGACGCCGCGCACGCGCATCGCCTGGCTCGACGCGCAGGCGACGCTCGAGGCAAATCTCAAAGTGATGCGCGAGACGCCGTATTCGCGCTATCCGGTCTATCGGGGCGGCGAGCACGAGGTGCTCGGCGTGCTCGAAGCCAAGCGGCTCGTCGGCCAGATCGGCAGCGGCAGCCAGGCCGATCTTTTCCGCGCGCTGCGCAAGCCCCTCTACGTGCCGGCGACGGCGCGCGCGCTCGATCTTCTCGAAGAGTTCCGCGATGCCGAGACAGCGGTCGCGCTGGTCGTCGACGAGTACGGCGACATCGAAGGGCTCGTCACGCTGAACGATCTCCTCGCCGCGGTGGTCGGCAAGACCGCGACGCCGCTGATCGAAGCCGCGTCGCAGCCGATCGTGCAGCGCGAAGACGGCAGCTGGCTGATCGACGGCAGCGTCTCCAGCGACGACGTGCGCGAGCTGCTCGGGCTCGCGCAGCTTCCCAACGAGGAAGACCACGATTTTCGCACGGCCGCCGGCATGGTCATGGCGCACTTCGGCCGCATTCCCGAAGCCGGCGAGCACTTCGACTGGAGCGGCTTCCGCTTCGAGGTCGTCGACCTCGACGGGCCGCGCATCGACAAGCTGCTGGTCGCCCGCGCGCCGGTCGCGACGACCGGATGAGCGAGGCTGCCCCTCACGCGCGCACGACCGAGCTGCTCGCGCGTGCACTCGAAGCGTCGCCCGGCGAGACGATCACGATCGGCGAGTTCCTCGATCCGCTCGGCGAGCGCGCGTTCGGGTTCCTCGTACTGATCCTCGCGATTCCCAACTTCATCCCCGTGCCGATCGGCGTCGGCGGCGTCATGGGCGTGCTGGTGATCTATGTCGGCGCGCAGATGCTGCTCGGCTTCGAGCATCCGTGGCTGCTGCGCGCGATCCGCCGGCACGGCATGAAGCGTGCGCGCGTCGAGCGATTCGTCACGCGGCTGACGCCGCTGCTGCGCTGGCTCGAGCATGTCTGCCGCCCTCGCCTGCAGGCGCTGACGCGCCAGCCCGCGCACCGCATCAGCGGTTTCCTGCTCGTGCTGGTCGGCGTCGCGCTCGCATTGCCGATTCCGTTCACGAACTATGTGTTCGGCGTGCTGCTCGTCGTCTACGCCGTCGCGCTGATCGAGCGCGACGGCGCCGCGCTCGTCATCGCGTGGCTGGCGAGCGTCGCTGCCGCGATCGCGCTGCTCACGCTGAGCGGCGCCGCGATCGACGCGGTGCATAAGCTCTTCTAGGAGCGCCTTCCGCCGCGACCGGGCGTTGCGAAATAGACCGGGCCGGCGCCGCCCGCGCAATCCTACTTGTCGATCGCGCGCGCGAGACGCGCGATGCGCTCGCTGTCGGTCAGGATCCCGTGCAGGACGCGCAACTCGCGCTGATCGGGCTGCGCGCGAAGGTACAAGCGCCGGAGCCGCAGCATGATCGTCCGTGGCGAGCGGCCCTTGTGGAAGTCGATCGCGTCGAGCGTGCGTTCGAGATGCTCGAAGAACGCCTCGAGCTCGGCACTCGACGCCGGCGGATCGCTCTTCTGCGCAGGCAGCGGCGCCGCGCCGGCGAGCATCGCCATGCGCACTTCGTACGCGAGCACCTGCACGGCCTGCGCGAGATTGAGCGAGGGGAACGCAGGATCGCTCGGAATCAGGACGGCCGCGTGGCTGCGCTTTATCTCGTCGTTCTCGAGCCCGGTGCGCTCGTTGCCGAACACGAGCGCGACCTCGCGGCCTTCGCGCGCCGCCGCGAGCGCGCGGGCGGCGGCTTCGCGCGCGTCGATCTCTTCCATCGGCACGTCGCGGCGGCGTGCGGTCGCGCCGAGCACGAGCTGGCAATCGGCGATGGCCGTGGAGAGGTCCGGCGCGATCGGCGCGCTCTCGAGCACGTCGTCGGCGCCGGCCGCGAGCGCGACCGCTTCCGCGTGCGGAAACGCATGCGGGGCGACGAGCGAGAGGCGCCGGAGGCCCATGGTGCGGATCGCGCGCGCGGCCGCGCCGATGTTGCCCGGATGCGAGGTGCGCACGAGCACGAAGCGGATGCGATCG
>CALFNI010000446.1 GCA_937902695.1 uncultured Rhodanobacteraceae bacterium | reverse complement strand
GCCAATCGCTTTCTATTATTTTACATAATAGACATTACGCCCAGATAAGGCGCCACGTCCTTCGCCTCCCAGCTGGTCGTCGGCTTGGCCTTCTTCGCCCTGTTGAGCGCCACAGCCGCCCGCACCAGTGCCTTGAGTGCCGTCCCGTCGATCCTGTCGCCTTCATGCACGTCGATGGCGCGCCGCGTGTTGCCGTCGAGACTCGAATTGAAAAGCCGCGACGGATCGTCGAGCGACGCGCCTTTGGCAAACGTCATCTTGACCGTGTCCTTGTACGTCTCGCCCGTGCAGATGATCCCGCTGTCCGACCACACCGGCACGCCGCGCCATTTCCATTCCTCGACGGCGTCGGGTGCGGCCTGCCTGATCAGCGCGCGGATCTTCGCCAGCGTCTCGCCGCGCCAGTCGCCGAGCGATTCGATGCGCGCATCGATCAGCTTCGATGCGGCCGCTCCGGATTTGGCCGTGGTCGAGCTCGTCCTGGTCGTCGTCGTCTTCTTCATCGTCGTCGCCTTGGCGCGCTTCGCGCGCGCGGGTTTCATTCGAGCCTGCCCACGATATCTTCGAGCGTCGCGAGGAACTTGTTCCAGCCCCACTGCGCGCCGCGGTAGGCCTGCTGCTGATCCGGACGGAAGCCCGACTGATCCATGCGCAGATGCGTGCCGCCCGGTGTCTGCGTCAGCGTGAACGTGACGACGCTCTCGAGGCCCATCGCGTTCCATGTGTACGAGAGCGTTTTCTGCGGCTCGATCTCCAGCACCTCGCAGCTCGCCGCGCCCCAGTCGCCGCTGAGGCTGAACCTGTGGCCGACGACCGGCGCGAAGTCGTTCTTCATGAGCCACTCCTCGATCAGGTGCGGTTGCGTGAGCGCGCGCCAGAGCTTTTCCGGCGGATGCGGAATGTCGCGCTCGACGGTGACGGTGAGCGTTTGTGTCGCGGGCTTGTTCATTGGTCCATCCTTTTGAGGAGATCTTCGAGGTCGTCGAACCGGCGCTGCCAGAACCCGGCCATCTCGCGGGTCCAGTCGACCAGCGGCGCGAGCGCACCGAGTTGCGCCGCATAGTGCGTCTGCCTGCCTTCGGGGCGATCACGCACGAGGCCGGCCTGCTTCAGCACGCCCAGATGCTTCGAGACGGCCGGCTGCGAAATGCCGGCGCGGGCGGTGAGTGCCCCAACCGTCTTCTCGCCTTCGCGGCAGAGGTGCTCGAAGATCGCCCGCCGCGTCGGGTCGGCCAGGGTCCGGAACAGTGCATCCTGAAGGTTCGACATAAAGATATAACCACGTGGCTATGTGTGCGTATATAACCACGGCGCTATAGATCAGTCAATACGCGCCAGATATCCGTTTTATCAGGCGCACCGCCGGGCCTGCCGCATTATACGAATACCCCGCAAGCTATTCGTCGTCGGATCCGCCAGGGCGGCGGCGAAACCGCTCGTGCTGGCGCAACGGCGCACTGCGCGATGCCTTCGCTGCCGTATGCTGCGGTCGATGCGCCCGGTTGCAGCGCTCCTCTTCGTCTCCCTCGGCTCGGCGATCAGCGCCGGGGCTGCGACCGTGCAACCCCTCGCCGATCAGCCGCCATCGCCGGTCGGCCTCCCGCTGCTCCTCACCGATGGCACCGTGATGTTCGAGGGCGGCATTGGCGATCCGCGCTGGTGGAAACTGACGCCCGATGCCGACGGCAGTTACCTCGACGGCACCTGGAGCGCGCTCGCGTCATTTCCCGCGCAGTGGAATTACGCGCCGTTTGCGGCAGCTACAGCGGTGCTCGCCGACGGCCGCGTGCTGATCGAAGGCGGCGAGTACAACCCCGCGGACGGCCCGTTCCCGCTGACCAACAAGGGCGCGATCTACGATCCCGTCGCCGACGCGTGGACCGAGGTCGCGCCGCCGCCCAACTGGGGCTACATCGGCGATGCCTCGTCGATCGTCATGCCGAACGGCAAGTTCCTGCTCGGCAACAAAATCGACATGCGCATCGTCGAGCTCGACCCCGCGACGATGGCTTGGACCGAGCTCGGCACCGCGGGCAAGGCGGACTTCAACGCCGAGGAGGGCTGGACGCTGCTGCCGGACGGGTCGTTCCTGACGGTCGACGTGCTCGCAACGCCGAACACGGAGCGCTATGCCTATGTCGATGCGCCCGGCGGCGGCGCATGGACGAGCGCAGGTCCGACGCCGCAATCGCTGACGTGGAATTACGGCCTGGCGCCCGTCGCGTATCCGGGCGGCATCTACGATCCGCCGGGTGAAACGGGCCCGTGCATGCTGCGCCCAAATCGAACGGTCTTCTGCACCGGCGCTTCGGACGAAACGCCGGCGACGATCGCGCACACGGCGATCTTCGATCCGGATTCAGGCGTCTGGACGTCCGGTCCGGATTTCCTCCCCGGGGACGACGCCGACGACGCGAGCGCGGCGCTGCTGCCCAACGGCCACGTGCTCGTGTCGGCGCAAAGCGGCAGGCTGTACGAGTTCGATGGCGACGCGTTCGCGCCGGTCTTCAGCCAGCACGGCGGTCTCCTGATCACGCTGCCGACCGGCCAGGTGCTGATCAGCGGCGCCGCCGTCGAGATCTACACGCCCGATGCGGAGCCCGCTCCGGACCCCGCCTGGGCGCCGGCGATCACGGATGCCCCTTCGCGCATCGCGCCGCGTGGCCGCTACGCCATCAGCGGCACGCAGTTCAACGGCCTCTCGCAGGCGCAGGCGCTCGGCGACGAGCTGCAGGCACCGGCGAACTATCCGCTCGTGCGCATCGTGCATCGCGCCAGCGGGCACGTCGCCTACGCGCGCACGCACGACCACAGCTCCATGGGCGTCGCCACCGGCGCGCTCGTCGTCTCGACGACGTTCGATGTGCCGGCACGCATCGAGGCCGGTCCGAGCGATCTCTATGTCGTCGCGAACGGCATCGCCTCGGCGCCGGTCGGCGTCGACGTCGTGAGTCTGCGCGT
>CALFNI010000445.1 GCA_937902695.1 uncultured Rhodanobacteraceae bacterium | reverse complement strand
CGCGGTGGGTCACCCCGTGTTCCGGCTGCGGATCGACACCATGCACTTCTTCCGGCTCGGCAACACCGTCGCCGATGCGGAGCCGGGCCTGCCCTGGTTCCCGCCGGCCTATGCGAGCCCCGAGCAGCGCCGCGGCGAGGCGGTCAGCACGGCGACCGACGTCTACGGGCTCGGCCTGCTACTCTTCGAAGTTCTCGCCGAGCGGCCGCCGTCGGCCGATCCGTCCGAGCGGCTGCCGAAGCCGAGCCGGACGACGACGCAGCATCGCATCCCGGGCGAGCTCGACCTCATCGTCGCGAAGGCGACGCACGCCGAGCCCGAGCGCCGTTACGTCTCCGCCGCCGCGCTCGCCGACGATCTGCAGCGCCACCTGCGCGGCCGTCCGGTCCACGCGGCGCCCGATCGCCTGCACTATCGCGTCGCGAAGTTCGTCGGCCGCCATCGTCTTGCGACCGCGGCCATCGCGGCGGCGATCGTGATGGCGATCCTGTTCACGTGGCGCCTCGCCAACGAGCGCGATCGCGCGCTCCGCGCCGAGACCGAGGCACGCCAGCAATCGGCGACGGCCGAGCGCGTCGTCGACTATCTCGTCTCGCTGTTCCATTCGGCCTCGCCCGAGGAAGCCGGCACCAAACCGATCGCGCCCCGCGAGCTCGTCGACCGCGGGCGCAAGGAGATCGATTCGCGCCTCGCCGGCTCGCCGGTGCAGCAGGCACGCTTGCTCGGCGCGATCGGCAAGATCTATCTCGAGCTCGGCGCGCCGGAAGCGGCCGCCGAATCGCTCGGCGGCGCGGCCGACCTCGAACGCGAGCACGGCACGCCCGCGCGCCGTGCCGCCTATCTCGCCGACCAGGGTTATGCGCTGAACATCGCCGAGCAGCCGGCGTCGGCCGAGCCCGTGCTGCGCGACAGCGTCGCCGAGCTGGAAAAACAGCCGCAGAAGGATCCGAAGGCGATGGCCGATGCGCTGTCGACGCTCGCGCTCAGCGAAGCGCGCAACGGCAATCCGCAGACCGCGCTCGGCACGCTCGAGCGCGCGCTCGACTACGCGCGGCAGAGCGACGGCGGCGCGGAAGGCATCCGGGTCGGCCAGTCGCTCTACGCGCTCGCCGAAGTCCAGATGCGGCTCGGCAAGCTCGACGAGGCCGAGAAGAATGCCAGGCACAGCATCGAGCTTCTGCGCGCGAAAACCGCGGAGGGCTCGCCCGAAGTCATCGCCGCGATCGGCTTCCTGACCGAAGTCTACGAGCAGCAGGGCCGCTACGCGGAAGGCGAGGCGCTGTTGCGCCAGATGCTGGCGGTGCGCCTGAAAACGCTCGCACCGGACAGCGCCTGGGCGATCACCGTGCGCAACAACCTCGCGCAGGCGATCCAGCTGCAGGGGCGCATCGTCGAGGCGACGTCGCTGCTGCGCGAAAACGTCGACTACCTTCGCGCCGCCGGCCAGCGCGACACGGCGAGCTATTTCATCTCGTGCAACAACCTCGCGAGCCTGCTCGAGCAGGCCGGCGACTACGCCAGCTCGATCGAGCTCTTCGACGAAACGCTCAAGCGCGCCGCGCAGCACGAAAGCGATCCGCACATGGCGACGTACCGGCAGAACCTCGGCCGCAGCCTCATGCTTGCGGGCAAGCTCGACGCCGCATGGCCGTATCTCAGCCGCGACATCGAGGGCGGCGCCGACTCGCTCGATCTCAACATCGAGCGCGGCCGGCGCCTCGTGCATCTCGCCGAATGGATGCGCCGCTCGGGGCGGCTCGACGAAGCGATGCGCTACACCGAGCAGGCGGGCGCGCAGTTCGCCGCGCTCTATCCGGCCGATCATCCGCGCCAGGGGGCGGTCGCGCGCACGCGCGCGCTCGTGCTGCGCGATCAGGGCCATGCGGTCGACGCCGAAGCCGAGCTGCGCCGCGCCGTGCAGATTCTCGCCGCCGGCATCGGCAAGGACGCCAACGCGACGCTCGAAGCGGAACTGCAGCTCGCGCAGCTGCTCGCCGCGCGCGGGCGCATCGACGAGGCGCAATCGCTGATGGCGCACATCGGACCGCTGCTCGGCGTGCGCTTCGTCGAAACGGCGCCGGCGCGACGCCAATTCGGCGACCTGCAACGCAAGCTCGACGCGAGCTGACATCGGAATCGCGTACGCTTCGCGGGGCCGTAAGCGGAACGATTGCACTATCGCACTTCCGCCCCGTTTCACCCTCGCCTTCGACCCTCGCCTCCGTTCCGGCGCAAGGGCTGATGTTTCACCACTGCGCGGTCAAGTCGAGGCTGATGCGATCGGTGTATTCGTCAAGTCCGTCGCGACGTTC
>CALFNI010000444.1 GCA_937902695.1 uncultured Rhodanobacteraceae bacterium | reverse complement strand
AAATGGCCCGCGAGGCGGCCGGCGACCAGCCGGCAACGCTGTCCAGGGATGTCGGGTATTTCCGGATCGGCGACGCGCAGGCGCGCCTGCGCGAGCGCTGCGGTCTCACGCGACGCACGCTGGTTTCGGCGGCGAGCCGGCCTGGCAGCACGTCGCCGCGGCTGTACTTCCTCTCGCTGCTCGCGCTCAGCCTCGTGCTGATGGCGCCGGTGCTGACGCACGTGCTCGCCGCCGACACCGCCGCCTGGCTGAAAGTGCTCGTCGTCTTTCTTGCTTCGATCGGCGTGAGCCAGCTTGCCGGCACCCTCGTGAACCGCGTATCGGCATTCATCGTCGCGCCTCACCTGCTGCCGCGGATGGATTTTCGCGGAGGCGTTCCGCTCGAAGCGAAGACGCTGGTCGCGGTCCCGACGCTCCTTTCGAGCGTCGCGGCAGCGCGACGCCTGGTCGACGAGCTCGAGGTTCGCTATCTCGCCAATCGCGACGCCAATCTCGTTTTCGCGCTGCTGACCGACTTCACCGACGCACCCGAGGCTTCGCTCGAAACGGATGCAGCCATCCTCGCGGCAGCCTCCGAAGGCATCGAGACGCTCGCCGCACGCTACGGGAGCGGGCGATTCTTCCTGCTGCATCGGCCGCGGGTGTGGAACGAAACCGAACGCGTCTGGATGGGATTCGAGCGCAAGCGCGGCAAGCTCGCCGACCTCAACGTCCTGCTTCTCGGCCGTCGCAGCGACATGTTCTCGCGCATCGTCGGCGATCAGGAGCAGCTGCGCGGCGTTCGCTACGTGATCACGCTCGACAGCGATTCGCAGCTGCCGCGCGATTCGGCCCGCGAGCTCGTCGCCACGATGGAGCACCCGCTCAATCGGCCGCGCTTCGATGCGGGCCGCAACATCGTCACCGGCGGCTACGGCATCCTGCAGCCGCGCGTCGCGAGCGCGCTGCCGCAAGGCGGCATGTCCCCGTACGCGAGACTTTTCGGCGGCGACGCGGGAATCGATCCGTATACGCGCGCCGTGTCCGATACGTACCAGGACCTCTTCGGCGAGGGCTCTTTCATCGGCAAGGGCATCTACGACGTCGACGCCTTCGAGCGGGTGACCGAGAACCGGTTCCCGGACAATCGCGTCCTCAGCCATGACCTGCTCGAGGGCTGCTACGCGCGGTCCGGACTCGCGAGCGGCATCGAGCTTTACGAGGTCTATCCGCAGAGCTACCTCGTCGACGCCAAGCGCAGGCACCGCTGGATCCGCGGCGACTGGCAGATCGCCGAGTGGCTGCTGCCCCATGTGCCGGGCGCACGCGGCGAGCGCGCGAGCAACCCGCTCTCGGCGTTGTCGCGCTGGAAGATCTTCGACAACCTGCGACGCAGCCTGGTGCCGATCGCGCTCGTCGCGTTGCTCGTCATCGCCTGGTTTTGCCTGCCGGCGCCCGCGTTCTGGGCCGCGTTCGTCGTCGAGATCCTCATCGTGCCGGCGATCGTCGACCTCGCGCTGGCGATCGCAGGTCCCCGGGACGAGGGCGGCGCGTTCGAAGCCTTCAAGCGCCTGCTCGGCGATGCCGCGCATCGCGTGGCGCAGATCGCCGTGAACGTCGCGTTGCTGCCGTTCGAAGCATGGCTCAGCGCCGATGCGATCGCCAGGACCTACTGGCGCGTGCACGTCTCGCGTCGCCGGCTGCTGCAATGGGCCGCGTCGAGCAACGTGCAGGCGCGCGAACGCAATCGCCTCGGCTCGTCGATCGCCGCCATGTGGATTGCGCCCGCGGCCGCGCTCGCGATCGGATTGCTGCTCTGGCATCGCGGCAGCTTCGCGCAGGCGCTGCCGTGGCTCGCCGCGTGGTTC
>CALFNI010000443.1 GCA_937902695.1 uncultured Rhodanobacteraceae bacterium | reverse complement strand
CGGGCGACCTGCCATCGCATCGACAACCGGCCGCCGAACGGAGCCAGCCAGCCCTCGATGCTCGGCGCAATGCCGCCGGTGACCATCAGGCCGACGCCGCCGCGCGCGCGTTCCGCATAGAACGCGGCGAGCTTGTCGAAATCGCGCGCGCGATCCTCGAGACCGGTGTGCATCGAACCCATGAGCACGCGGTTCGGCAGCGTCGCGAAGCCGAGGTCGAGCGGTGCGAAGAGGTGCGGGAACGTCGTCATTCCGGCCGTCGTCGGGCGATTCAAACGCGTGTTTGGATGCGCAACGATGCCTTGTTTCGCCTGTTTCGCACAAGCATCGATGTCCCCTGCAAACGCCCAGGATCCGCGCCGTCAATGCGCGATGCGCAGCACGATCAGCGTCTGGTCGTCCACGCCGAGCGGGCCGCCCTGATGCGCGATCAGCGCATCGCGTACCGATGCCATCAGCTCGGACGGGTGCTCGGCGCCTTCGGCGACGAGCGCGGTCAGCCGCTCGATGCCGAACGGCGTGCCCTTGCCGTCGCGCGCCTCGATCACGCCGTCGGTGTAGAGCACGAACATGTCGCCCGGATCCACCCCGAACTCGCTGTTGCGGAACGCGTAGTCGCGCAGGATGCCGAGCGGAATCTGCGCGCCGGCGCCGCGCGGCGTGACGGTATCGCCGCGCCGGTGCAGCAGCGGCGGATGGCCGGCGGCCACGTAGGTCGCGCGGCGGAGATCCGGCCGGTACAGCAGCGCGAATGCGGTCAGGAAATGCTGGCGCTGGCGTCGCGAGAAGAAATACTTGTTCGCATACGTAAGCGCGCCGGCCGGCCCGTCGCCGTCGCCCTGGTACGTGCGCAGGATCGCATCGAATTGCACCGCTTCCATCGCGGCCGCGGCGCCGTGGCCGGACACGTCGGCGAGCATCAGCGCCCAGATGTCGGCGCCGTCGTCGACGAAATCGTCCGGCGCGAACGGCGTCAGCGGCATCAGATCGTAGTAGTCGCCGGCCGCCGTTTCGGCGGGCTGCCAGTGCACGGCGTACTCGAGCCCGCGGATCGCGGGATTGTCGGGCAGCAGCACGCGCTGCACGTCGGCGATGCCTTCGATCGCGCGACGCTGGCGGTCGGTTTCGTCGCGGAGCGCACGCGTCGCGAGCGGGCGCACGATCAGGCTCGCGGCGAGATTGGTCTCGAGCAGAAGCAGATCGAGATCGACGCGATCGAAGCGCGGATGGAACGTCGAGCCGAACACGAGCCAGTGCCGCACCTCGCCGGAGTTGACGATCGGCACGCCGAGCAGCGTCGCGGGCGCGAGCATCACCTCGGCGAACGGCAGCGCGAACTCGGTCGGCGCGATCCGCACCACGCGCGGCGCATCGCCGGCGAAGAGCCGCCCGGTCAGGGCGTCGGCGAAAAGCGGCAGCGTCGTGCGCTGGCCGAACGGATCGACGTTCGGCACGTGCTCGGTCCCGTCGGGGCCGATCAGGCCTGCGAGCCTCGCCTGGCCCCGGCCCTGTCCGCCGACGAGCACGAGCGCGAGCGAGCAGTCCGGAAAGCGCGCGGCGAAATGCGCGTGCAACGTGCGCAGCGCCGCGGACGAATCGCCGTCGAAGGCGCTGAGGCGCAGGATGCGCTCGAGGGCTGGGACGTCGGCGGACACGCGGGTCGGAGCGGGCAGGGGGATCGTCGAGGTTCCGGATGAGCACGATTCTGCATGCCCGGCGCGGGCGCGACAACGCGACGCGAAACCACGTTGCGGGATTCACGGTGGGCTAAATCCCACCCGGTGCGTACAATGCGCGCCCTCGCGATCGCCGCCGCGCGGTCGCAAACGCCTTTTCGAGTCACGGACGCGTCATGTCATCGCACGATATCCGCTCGGCCGCACGGCCCGCCCCCGACCAGCCGATGGTCGACATCGCCAATTACGTCGCGAACTACGCGATCGAGTCGAAAGAGGCCTACGACACGGCCCGCTACGTGCTGCTCGATTCGCTTGCGTGCGCGATGCTGGCGATGAAGTTTCCGGAATGCGTCAAGCATCTCGGCCCGCTGGTGCCGGGCGCGACGCTGCCGGGCGGCGCGCGCGTTCCGGGCACGGCGTGGGAGCTCGATCCCGTGCAGGCCGCCTACAACATCGGCGTGCAGGTGCGCTGGCTCGACTTCAACGATACCTGGCTTGCCGCGGAATGGGGTCATCCGTCCGACAATCTCGGCGCGATCCTCGCCGTGGCCGACTACCTTTCGCGCAAGGCCGTCCGCGAAGGCGGCACGCCGCTGACGGTGCGCGACGTGCTCGGCTACGCGATCAAGGCGCACGAGATCCAGGGCTGCTACGCGCTCAGGAACTCGTTCAACCGCGTCGGCCTCGATCACGTGATCCTCGTGCGGCTGGCGTCGACGGCCGTCGCGACGCAGATGCTCGGCGGCTCCAGGGACGACATCGTCAACGCCGTGTCGCACAGCTGGATCGACAACGGCGTCCTGCGCACGTATCGCCACGCGCCGAACACGGGCCCGCGCAAGAGCTGGGCCGCCGGCGACGCGTGCCGTCGCGCGGTGACGCATGCGCTGAACGCGGTGAAGGGCTGCGTCGGCTATCCGTCGGCGCTGACGGCGAAGACCTGGGGCTTCTACGACGTCGCGTTCAGGGGCAAGCCGTTCGAGTTCGAGCGGCCGTTCGGCAGCTACGTGATGGAGAACGTCCTGTTCAAGATCAGCTTCCCGGCGGAGTTCCATGCGCAGACCGCGGTCGAATGCGCGCTGAAGCTGCATCCGCACGTCGCCGGCCGCATCGGCGAGATCGAGAAGATCGTGATCGAAACGCAGGAGGCGGGCGTGCGCATCATCGACAAGACCGGCCCGCTCGCCAACTACGCCGATCGCGATCACTGCATCCAGTACATGGTCGCGGTTCCGCTGATCTTCGGACGCCTCACGGCCGACGATTACGGCGACGCCGTCGCCGCCGACCCGCGCATCGACGCGCTCCGCGCGCGCATGGAAGTGCGCGAGAACCCGGCATTCACGAAAGACTACTTCGATCCTGAGAAACGCTTTATCGGCAATGCCTTGCAGGTGTTCTTCAAGGACGGCACGTCGACCGAAAAGGTGTCGATCGATTACCCGATCGGGCACCGCAGGCGTCGCGCCGAGGGCATTCCGGTGCTGCTCGGGAAGTTCGCCGACGCGATCGCGGGGCACCTCCCGGCGCGGCAGGTGGAGCGGATCCTGGCGGCCTCGGCAGAACCGGCGGCCCTGGACC
>CALFNI010000442.1 GCA_937902695.1 uncultured Rhodanobacteraceae bacterium | reverse complement strand
CTCACCGACGAATCGACCAAGGCGTTCCGCAACACGCTGCGCGAACGCTTTCCGAGCGATCCGCGGCGTTGTCCGCTCTATCAGGACATCCGCGAAGGCGTGACGCCGGCGGGCATCGAGTATTACCTGCCGCTGTTCTTCGATCGCACCGATACGCTGTTCGATTATCTCGCGGGCGGCGCGATGTTCGTGCTCGGCGACGGCGTGCTCGACGCGGCCGAACATTTCTGGGCCCAGGCGAACGAGCGCTACGAGCAGCGCTCGCACGATGTCGAACGGCCGATCCTGCCGGTCGCCGAGCTGTACCTGCCGCCGCAGCAGCTGCGCGAGCGGTTGAATGATGAGCTCCGCGTCGATGTCGTCGCGAAAGGAACGCACGACCATGCGAAGGAGCTCGGCACGCAGCCGGCGCCGATCCTGCCGATCAATCGCAAGAACGAGGCGCCGGCGGATGAGCTGAAACGCTTCCTCGCGGCGTATCCGGGGCGCGTGCTGATCACGTCGGATTCGGCCGGCCGGCGCGAGGCGCTGCTCGAATTGCTTGCGCTCGGGCACCTTCGGCCGACGATTGTCGCTTCGTGGCCGGAGTTCATTTCCGGAGACGAGCGCGACGCATTCCCGCACCGCGATGCGCTCGCACAACGCTTCGCGATCACGGTCGCATCGCTCGAACAAGGTTTCGCGCTCACCTCGCCCGCCATCACCATCCTCACCGAGCGCGAGCTCCTCGGCGAACGCGCGCAGCAGACGCGCCGCCGCAAGCGCGGCGCCCGCGATCCCGAGACGATCATCCGCGACCTCGGCGAGCTGGCGCTCGGCGCGCCGATCGTGCACATCGATCACGGCGTCGGCCGTTATCAGGGCCTCTTGAAGCTCGACGTCGGTGGCCAGGGCGGCGAGTTCCTCGCGATCGAATACGCGAAGGGCGACAAGCTCTACGTGCCCGTCTCGCAGCTCCATCTCGTCGGCCGCTACACCGGCGCCGCGCCCGAGCTCGCGCCGCTGCACTCGCTCGGCGGCGATGCGTGGGAGCGCGCGAAGAAGAAAGCCGCGCAGAAAGTGCGCGACGTCGCCGCCGAGCTGCTGGCGATCTACGCGCAACGCGAAGCGCGCCAAGGCGTCGCGCTGCCGGTCGATCGCGCGATGGCAGAGCAGTTCGCGGCATCGTTCCCGTTCGAGGAAACGCCGGACCAGCAGCAGGCCATCGAAGCCGTCATCGACGATCTCGCATCGGGAAAACCGATGGATCGCGTCGTCTGCGGCGACGTCGGCTTCGGCAAGACCGAAGTCGCGCTCCGCGCCGCGTTCGTCGCTGCGACGGCCGGCAAGCAGGTTGCCGTCCTCGTGCCGACCACGCTGCTCGCGCAGCAGCATTATCAGAACTTCCGCGACCGCTTCGCCGACTGGCCCGTGCGCGTCGACGTGCTCTCGCGCTTCAAGTCGAAGAAGGAAACCGAGGAGGCGCTGAAGAAACTTGCCGACGGCCAGATCGACGTCATGATCGGCACGCACAAGCTCTTGCAATCCGACGTGCGCTTCAAGGATCTCGGCCTCGTCATCGTTGACGAGGAG
>CALFNI010000441.1 GCA_937902695.1 uncultured Rhodanobacteraceae bacterium | reverse complement strand
GATCCGCTCAGCGCGACAGCGGCACCGTTTCGCTCGTCGCGAGATTCTCGACCGGGAGTCCCGCCTTGCGAACGATCGCGGCGTAGCGCGGGTCGTCGCGATACCGCTGCGTGAAAGGGTCGTACAGCAGGAACGTGATGCCGGGATCGTGCGTGTCCGCGGCGCGGTCGAGCCACTCGAACATGGCGTCGGGCTCGCCGCGGACCGCGTAGATCTGCGCGATCTGATACGACATCCCGGCTGCATCGCGGGCAATGAAGTCCTTCAGCGTCGAATCGGCTGCCGCGCGATCCGTGCCGATCTGGGAGACCAGCGCGCCGACGTAGCGTCGCCAGTTGGCGGACGGAATCTCGACGGCGGCATCGCGCGCGGCGGCGGCCGCGTCGTGCTTGAGCACATCGAGCTGGATCAGCATGCCGCGCGGAAATGTCGCGCTCGGCTCGAGGTCGACCGCGTGACGCAGCACGGGTTCGGCCTCGTCGTACTTGCCGAGATCCGTGAGCGTCGCGCCGACATTCGCGTGGCGCGTCGCGACGACCGGATCGAGCAGGAGCGCCTCGCGCTGGAGCGCGAGCGATTCCTTCAGGCGGCCGAGCAACCTGAGGTGCAGTGCGAGCGCCGCTTTCGCATCGCCACTCGCAGGATCGAGCTCGACCGCGCGTCGCGCAGCCGCTTCGGCACCCTTGTAGTCGAACTCCGCCGTCGTCAGGTAATCGCTCTCGGCCTTGTAGGCGGCCGCAAGATCCGGGCTCAGCCGCTTTGCCGTGTCGATGGCATCGCGCGCCCGCGCGTAAAGCGCTCCGGTTTGCGCGGGCGAGAGGAAATTGCTGCCGAGCCATATCGATGCGCTTGCCAGATGCGCCCAGGCTTCCGCATAACCGGGGTCGAGCCGGACGGCGGTTTCGAACTGCTCGATCGCCTTGCGCCCATCGGGTTCGTTGCTGCGGTTGCGATAGAACTTTCCTTGCAGGAAGGCCGTATAGGCCTCGACATTGCCGGACGGCGGGGCATCGGGCTTGAGATCGGTGCCGGCGCCGATCGACTTCCCGAGCAGGCTGCCGAGCTGTCCCGCGACCGACGTCGCGACCTTGCTCTGCAGCGCGAAGATGTCGGCGAGCTCGCCGTCGAACGTATCGGACCAGAGGCTTCTTCCGTTCGATCCGCTGACGAGATCGACCGAGATGCGCACCTGATTCGTCGCCTTGCGCACGCTGCCTTCGAGCAGATATGCGACACCGAGCGTCGTTGCGATCGTACGCGGATCGTCCTTCGTGCCCTTGAACCGGAACGACGAGCTCCGTCCGATCACGGCGAGGCCGCCGACCTTGCCGAGCGCGCTGATCAGCTCTTCGGAAAGCCCGTCGGAGAAGAACTCGTTCGCGGGATCGCCGCTCGTGTTGACGAGCGGCATCACGGCGATCGATCTGTCGCTGGCCGCATCGGCGGATGTGCGATGCGCGACGAAGCGGTCCGTCAGCAGCAGCACGACCGCGAGCGCGAGCACGCCGATGATCGCGAAGTCGAGCTTGCGTCCGGTGTGGCGCGCGACCGATTCGCCGGGATCGATATCGCGCTCGCGCCTGATGCCGTCGGGCGTCAGCTCGAAATACCAGGCGAACGCGATCCAGAGCGGAAACCCGATCGCGCCCGCGACGATGAACCAGCGCGTGCTCCAGTCGGGCAGGCCGACCGAAGGCCCGAGCTGCGCGATGCCTTGCGCGAGCGCCCAGACGGCACCGACATAGAGCACGGCCGCACGAAACACGTTGCGGCGTCTCAGCTCCTGCAAGAGGCGCTTCATGCCGATGACGCCCCCTCAGCGCCTGTCGACGGGACGCGGCAGTGTCGGGGAATCGGCAGGAGGGCGCAACCCGGAGGCTTGCCGCCGGCGGCGCGGCGCGACGCGGTTCCCGCGGCGGATTCACCGAAATCGGCGGCGCGGTCGCGCTGACGCGTCCGGCCGCAACCACCATGCGATCGGCCGGCGCCGCCGAAGCGAAGTTGCTAATGTCGCGCACACCGAGCCGGTCGGAGATGCGTCATGCCGAAGCCTTTCATGAATCTGGACGAGGTCGAGTTCGACGACGTCGAGGAAAACGGGAGGTTCACCTCGAGCCGCGCCCAGATCAGCGATCGCATCGGCGCCAGGCAGCTCGGCTACAACCTTACCGTGGTGCCGCCGGGCAAGACGCAATGCCCGCTCCACAGCCATCACGGCGAGGAAGAGATGTTCTTCATCCTCGAAGGCGAGGGCGAGCTTCGCTTCGGCGACCAGCGTCATGCTATTCGCGCGCACGACGTGATCGCGTGCCCGACCGGCGGCCCGGACGTCGCGCATCAGATCATCAATACCGGCACGAAGACGATGCGCTATCTCGCGGTGTCGACGCGGTGCGATCTCGATGCGTGCGAGTATCCCGATTCGGGCAAGGTGCTCGTCGTCGCGCGCCGTGACGGCACGTCCGGCCTGCGCAAGCTGTTCCGCGCCGAGACGACGGTCGATTACTACGATCGCGAGCCCGTCGACGGGAACTGACGGCAACCGGCTCGACGAATCCACCGAGAAAGGCCTCTTCGGCCAGGATCGCCGAGCGAGCTCAAACGGAAGTATTTCTCCGGACCGTCGCGTCTCGGAAGGCGCGCGTTCATGAATCGGTGAACGAACGGAAGGGAACGGCAAATCAAACGATAAGCGGAACATGTTTCGCGCGCTGCCGCTTCGGACGATGCTGGGCCATCCGCCATCGAGGAGCGCTCATGACAACCCCGAACCGTGCCGTGCTGCAGCGCCTCGTGTGCGCCGCGATCGTGCTGTCCGCGTTTGCAGCCGGCGGTACGTCGGCACGCTCGCGCGTTGCCGCGTTGCCGGACACGTGGACGGAGCAGAAGGTCATCGCCGACAACGGCCAGCCGCACGACGCATTCGGCCAGGCGATCGCAATCCGCGGCACGACGGCTCTGATCGGCGCCGTCGACGTCGACAACTGGGAAGGCGCGGTCTACGTCTTCACGGAGACCGGCGGCGTCTGGACGCAAGGCCAGGAATTCATGGCCGACGACGGCCTCCCCGGCGACCAGGCGACGTTCGGCACCGCGATCATGATCGACGGCGACACGGCCGTGATCGGCGCGCTCGGCGCGACCGTGAACGGCCATCCGAACCAGGGCGCCGCGTACGTGTTCCAGGAAACGGCCGGCGTCTGGAGCCAGGTCGCCAAGCTCGTCGCCGACGACGGCGAGGCGAACAACTACTTCGGGCAGGCTGCGGCGATCGCGGGCGACAACATCGTCGTCGGCGCGTATGGCGCGAGCGTCGGCGGCAACGCGCTGCAGGGCGCGGCCTACGTCTACACGAACGTCGGCGGCACGTGGACGTTCGCCAGGAAGCTCGTCGCGGACGACGGCGTCGGCGGCGAGTTCTTCGGCCGCTCCGTCGCGATGTCGGGCACGCGCGCGCTCGTCGGCGCGCCGTACGCGAGCGTCGATGGCACGGCGGCGCGCGGCGCCGTGTATGTCTATGACGGCTCGACCAGCGACTGGACGCAAACGGCCAAGATCGTCGCGGACAGCGGCGATCCGGGCGATGCATTCGCGTTCTCTCTCGCGGCGACGCCGACGCACATGGTCGCCGGCGCGAACGGCGTGGGCGGCGGCCAGGGCGCGGTGTTCGTATTCGCCGACCAGGGCGGCAGCTTCGAGCAGGAAGCGCGGCTCGTCGCCGGCGACGGCGCGATCGGCGACGATCTCGGCTACGCGGTCGCGATCCTCGATTCGGCGCTGATCGTCGGCGCCGATCGCGCGGCGATCCACGATCACACGCAGCAGGGCGCGGCGTACGTGTTCGCCGAATCCGATGGCGCGTGGACGCAGACGCACAAGCTCGTCGCGAGCGACGGGCAGATGAACGAGTTCTATGGCGCGTTCGTCGCGCTGGCGGATCAGTCGGCGCTCGTCGGCGTGCCGTATGCGACGGTCGATGGCAATGCCGTGCAGGGCGCCGCGTATTTCTACCAGCGCGACGATGTCGTGACCGACCGGATCTTCGGCGACGGCTTCGACGGCTAGCTGACCCCTCTCCCGCGAGCGGGAGAGGGGACCTGGCAGTTCGGGCTGAACGAGGCTACTGACAGCTCGGGAACTTGAACGAGCCGACGCGCGTGCTCCAGTTGAACGAGCCCGTCGCCTTGAGGTACTCGGTCGTGTACCAGAACGTGCAGTCGTCGGTCGGGTCGATGGACATGCCGCTGTAATCGCCCCAGCGCTCGAGACGCCCGTTCTGCGAGCCGGTGCCGGCCTGCATCGTCGCTTCGGCCTGCATCGTGTTTGCAGCATCGGTCACGAGACGGCCGGTGTAGCGTATCGACGGGAACACCGAGCTGCTGGACACGCTGTAGCCGAGGGCCATGTTGCCCTGCTTGTCCTGCGCGATCGAGCCCATCCAGCGATAGTTCGTATCCGGCGCGAACGTCGATTGCTGGAATACGGTCGGCGCGCCGGCCGGATCGCGGATCTCGTACCAGCGCACGCCGGTGTAGGGATTGTTGCGCGCCGTCCCGACTTTCACCGAATGGTTCACGACGAGCGCCTGGTACGAGCCGAAATTGCGGTATGCAAGGCGGAACATCAGGCGATCGGCGAGCGAATCGAGCTTCTGGCTCACGCCTTTCTGCGGCACGCAGGTGCCGCCGCCGCACGCCGGCGTGAACGACGCGACGGATATCGTCGTCGGTCCGGTCAGCGTCGTGTTCGCGGTGTTCGCCCAGTCGACGTGGAACTTCCAGAGCTTGAGCGAGTTCGTGCCGAACGTCAGCATGAAGTTCGGCGAGCCCGCCGGCGGTGCCGTCGAGCCGTCGAGATCGGACGGCAGCACGCCGCCGTAGGCCGAGGAGAGCTGGAAGCACTGCTGCGTCGCCGCCGCGCCGGTGAGCATCGCGCTGCGGTTGTAGGCGCAGAGCTTGGAGCCCGAGAACGAGTTGCCGGTGAACATGTTGAACGTCTCGTAGTACGCATCGGGCCAGACGCCCATCTTCGGGTAGTCCGGGAACACGCTGCCGTACGAGAACGAGTAGCGGTACCAGCCGCCGGTCGCGTCGGATGTCTGCGAGACGGCGACGCATTGCAGGTACGGCGTCGTGCCGACGGCGAACTGCGAGATGATCCAGCGGTTCGCGGCCTTGTCGTAGACGACCACCGCGTCGCCGTCGTTGTCGCTCTGGCACTGGCCGCCGAAGCCGCTCCACAGCGTGTTCGTCGGTACGGGTCCGTAGACGACGTTCTTGGTCGCCTTGTCGAACACGGCGAGGCCGACGTTGACGACCTGCACGTATTGCGTCGCGCCGGCGGCGCCGACCGTGTCGGGTGGCGCGTACTGGACGGTGAACGTGCCTTGCGGTCCGCTGAAACCTTTGCCGACGCCGTCGACGCCGCTCAGGAACGTCGGTGCGAGGAGGCCGCCCGGCCCGCGGTAATCCTGCAGCGCGCCGTCGCTCTGGTTCGGCGGCACGTAGGGCAGCGGGATCATGCGCTCTTCGCGCTCATGCATCTGCCGGTAGCCCGCGGGATCGGGCCGAACATCGCGCAACGCGGGGAGCGTGTCCTGATGGACCGCGCGGGTGACTTCCATCCGGGCGACGTCAGGCGATGCGGCGTGCGCGGAGGCGAAGAGAAGAACCGGGACTACAGCGAATGTCCACTGGCATCGTTTCATCGAGCGTGCTCCTTCCGGGGAGTCGTGGGTGAAAGTGTGCGTAGAGGACAGAATACGTCTGTGGAACTATATATAACT
>CALFNI010000440.1 GCA_937902695.1 uncultured Rhodanobacteraceae bacterium | reverse complement strand
GAACGCGTGATCGCTCGAAAGCCCGAACGAGAGCGGATTGCCGGCGATGGTCGTGGGCTTCCCGAACAGCGTCGGCGTCGCGATGTCGTCCTTGTTCGTCTTCGAGGTCTTCGTCGACGCCTTCTTGCTCGCCTGCGTGTTCTCGACGAGCTCGATCGTCAGGATGTCGCCGATGCGGTGCGCGCGCGGATCGGAAAAGAGCTCGAGGTTCTGCGCATCGTGATAGATCGCGCCGTCGGGCGCGGGACGCTCGAACGCGGCCTCGTTCGGCAGCGTCGGCGCATACGACATGTCCTGGTGCGCGGGCGGCGCGACGGTCGCGCAGGCGCCGAGCAGCGCGAACGCGACGATGAGCGATGCGAACCGTGCGACGGCACGCATGCCGTCGCGGACGTCATGCCCGCGCAAGCGGGCATCCAGCGCGCCCGAAGGGAAAATGGATTCCCGCTTGCGCGGGCATGACGTCGTGGTGGGCGAGGCGTTGCGCACGGCTGTTCCCGTTCGATGGTCGTATCAGGTTAGGTATGCGAGGTCATGTACTGCAGCATCTGATCGCTCGCCGAGATCGCCTTCGAGTTCATCTCGTAGGCGCGCTGCGTCTCGATCATGTTGACGAGCTCTTCGACGACGTTGACGTTCGAGCTTTCGAGCGATCCTTGCGTGATCGTGCCGAGGCCGTTGAGCCCGGGCGTGCCGGTCTGCGGCGCGCCGCTCGATGCGGTCTCGACGAAGAGGTTCTCGCCGCGCGCCTCGAGGCCGGCTGGATTGATGAAATCGGCGGTCTGCACGCTGCCGATCTGCGCCGGCGCGGCCTGGCCCGGCAGCGCGACGCTGACGGTGCCGTCGCTGCCGATCGTGACGCTCTGCGCGTTCGCCGGAACGGTCAGCGCCGGCTCGAGCGGATAACCCGAGTTCGTGACGATCTGGCCGTCCGAGTTGAGATGAAACGAGCCGTCGCGCGTGTAGGCGACCGTCCCGTCCGGCATCGTGACCTGGAACATGCCGCGACCCTGCACGGCGATGTCGAGCGGATTGTTCGTCTGCACGAGCTCGCCCTGCGAGAAGAGCTTTTCCGTGCCGACGACGCGCACGCCCGTGCCGACCATCGTGCCGGCCGGAACCTGCGTCGCCTGCGAGCTCTGTGCGCCGGGCTGGCGATCGTTCTGGTACATGAGATCCTCGAACGCCGCGCGCGAGCGCTTGAAGCCCGTCGTGTTGACGTTGGCAAGATTGTTCGACGTGACCGCCATGCGCGTCTGCTGCGCATCGAGGCCGGTCTTGGCGATCCAGAGTGAAGAGAACATCGTGAGTCTCCTTGTCGGCGTCAGCCGGCTTGCAGGAGCCGCGTCGCGGCCTGCGCGTTTTCGTCGGCGTTCTTGACGCCCTGCATCTGCATCTCGAACTGGCGCGAGAGCTCGATCATGCGCACCAGCGCGATCGACGGATTGACGTTGCTCGCTTCGAGTGCGCCCGACGCGAGCTTTACCGAGGAATCCGCGTCCGGCGTGGAGCCGTCCTTCGTGCGCATCAATCCGTCGAGACCGCGTTCGAGGTTGGCGGGATCGGGATTGACGAGCTTGATCGTGCCCGCCGTCGACACCGTCGTCGCGCCCTGGCCGAGCGGCACGAGCGCGATCGATCCGTCCGAGCCGATGTCGAGCTTCGAATACGGCGGCAGCGTGATCGGACCGCCGTCGCCGAGCACCGGATGCCCCGATGCCGTGGTCAGCACGCCTTCGCTGTCGATCGTGAGATCGCCGGCGCGCGTGTACGCCTCGGAACCGTCCGGCGCCTGCACGGCGATCCAGCCCTGTCCGCGCACGGCGATGTCGAGCTCGCGCCCCGTGGACGTTTCGGCGCCGGGCGAAAAATCGGCGCCGAGCCCCTGCGAAACCGCGTTGACGCGCGTCGAAAGGCCGGCGCCCTGCACCGGCACGCTCTGGAACGCGGCCATCTCGGCCTTGAAGCCGGTCGTGTTCGCATTGGCGAGGTTGTGCGCGACCGACGACTGCGCCTGCAGCGTCTGCCCCGCACCGGTCATCGCGACGTATAGCGAACGATCCACGATCTTCTCCTGGCCCTTTCGTCAGATCACTAGTTGCTGATCGATCAGTTACGGATGTTGAGGATCGTCTGCGTCATCTTGTCGTCGGTCGAGATCGACTGCGCATTCGCCTGGTAGTTGCGCTGCGCCTTGATCATGTTGACGAGCTGCGAGGTCAGGTCGACGTTCGAATCTTCGAGCGCGCCCGACTGCACGGCGCCGAAATCGCCGGTGCCCGCCGCGCCGCGGATGACCTGGCCCGACTGCGCGGTCTCGACCCACTGCGTGTTGCCGACGTTCTTGAGGCCCTGCGCGTTTTGGAAATCGGCGAGCGCGAGCTGGCCGAGCGCCTTGGTCTGGCCGTTCGAGAAGCGTGCCGAGACGATGCCGTTCTGGTCGATGTCGATGCCGGTGACCTTGCCCGGCGCGTAGCCGTTCTGCGTGATCGTGCCGGGATCCCAGGTGTCGCCGTACTGCGTGATCGCCGACATGTCGATGTTGATGTCCATCGGCGCTGCGCCGTTCGGCGGCGTGAAGCCGGTGAACGCGAGCTGGCCGCCGGCGGGCGTCGTCAGCACGCCGTTCTGGTCGAACCCGATCGGCTGCGAGCCCATCGACGTGCCGTCGACGTAGAGATTCGCCGTCCACTGGCCGGGCGCCGTGTTGACGTAGTAGACGGTCGCCGAGTGCGACGCGCCGAGCGAGTCGTACACGGTGAACGGCGCGGACCGGTTGTAGCTGGTCGGATCGTTCGGATCGAACGGCGTCGTCGCCGGCGGCGCGTCGCTGGCCGGAAGGTTGAGGTTGAATGTCGCCGAGTCGGTCGCCTGCGGCGCGCCGGTCATCGAGGCGATCGTGAGGTTCGAGAGCGAGCCCGTGTCGAAGCCGCCGGCGCCGTTCGGCGGATAGACCTGCAGGAAGCCGCCCTGCGGCGAGACGACGTTGCCGTCCTGGTCGACCTGGAAGTTGCCGGCGCGCGTGTACGTGTAGCCCGAATCGTTCTTGAGCGTGAAGAAGCCCTCGCCGGTGATCGCCATGTCGAGGCCGCTCGAGGTGTATTCGACGCTGCCCTGCGAGAACTGCTGCGCGATGTCGACGAGGCGGACGCCGCCGCCGGCTTGCGTGCGGCCCGAGCCGACATTGCTCGCGGCGAAGAGATCGGCGAACTCGGCGCGCGAGCCCTTGAAGCCCGTCGTGTTGACGTTCGCGATGTTGTTCGAGATGACTTCGAGATCGGCCGTGGCCGCGTTCAAACCACTGAGTGCAACGTTGAAAGGCATGTCTGCGATTCCCCTCTGGGATGATCAGATGATTTCGAAAACTTGGGACATCGGAATCTGCCCAAGCGCGCCGACGTCGATCATCGGCGCGGAGCCGTTCGCGCCGAGGCTGACGCCTTCGACGTTCGCGGAGGTATACGTGGGCGCGGTCTGCGGCGCGCCGCCGACGATCGCGGTGGCGCTGATCGAATACGTGCCGGCGGGCAATGTCGCGCCGTCGTCGCCCTGCCCGTTCCAGCTGAAATCGGTCGTGCCGGCCGCGGCCGATCCAAGATCGATCGTTTTCACGACGGCGCCCGAAGAATCCTTGACCTGCACCGTCACGGACGTAGCGTTGGCAGGAACCGCCACGGCACCCTGGAGCGTGTTGCCGCCGGTACCGGTGCCGGGCCCCGTGCCGCCGTCGGCAGGGCCGAGCACCGCGCGCGAGGACTGGAACATGATCCTGTGCCCGAGCAGGTCGCTCGGCTTGATGTTCGCGTTCGACTGCAGCGTCTGCGCCAGCGTGTTGAACGACGTCTGCAGGCCCTGCATGCCGGAAACGAGGCTGAACTGCGTCAGCTGGTTGAAGAAGCTCGATGGATCCATCGGTTGCGAGGGGTCCTGCGAGCGGAGCTGCGTCGCCATCAGGCGCAGGAAATCGCTCTGCGTCAGGTCGCTGCCGCTCGTCTTCGCGCCCTGCTGTTGCGAATACGCCGAGTTGGCCGAGTTGAGGATCGAATTGATGTCGGTCGTCATGTGGATCGTCCGTTACTTGCCGAGCTCGAGCGTTTTCAGCATCAGCTGCTTGGCGCTGTTCATGACCTCGACATCGTTCTGGTACGCACGCGAGGCCGAGATCATGTTCACCAGCTCGTCGACCGGATTGACGTTCGGCGTGAACACGTAACCGTCCTCGTTCGCCATCGGATTGCCGGGCTCGAAGCGGCTGCCGATCGGGAGCTGGCTTTCGCTGATGCCCGCGACGCGCACGCCCGAGGTTTCGGCGTTCCTGCCGAGCCCCTGCTGGATCGCCGCGAAAACGGGCTCCTTCGCGCGGTACGCGGCGTCGGGCGAGGAGGCGACCGTGTCGGCATTCGCGAGATTCGACGCCGTCGTGTTGAGACGCACCGACTGCGCGCTCATCGCGCTGCCGGCGGTGTCGAAGATGCGGAAGAACGACATCGTCAGCTCCCGGTGATCGCCGTGCGCAACATGCGGATCTGCGCGTTGATGAACGTGAGGCTCGCCTGGTACCGCACCGAGTTTTCGGCGAATGCCGACTGCTCGGTTTCGGCGTCGACCGTGTTGCCGTCGAGCGACGGCTGCATCGGCACGCGATACTTCAGCGATTCGGTGGCGCCCGGCGCGGACGTGTCGATCTGTCCCTGCGAGGGCGCCGCGAGCGGCAGCGATCCGGGCGTTGCCGCGCCGAGCGCCGCGCGGAAATCGATGTCGCGCGCCTGGTAGTTCGGCGTGTCCGCGTTCGCGAGATTCGTCGACAGCACCTCGGCACGGCGCTGCCAGAGCGCGAGCGCCTGCGTGTGGATGCCGAAGAGATCGGTTGGCTCAGTCATGGCGGTCCTCCGCCGGATTCGTCGGGACCCGGCGTAGCAACAGCTATGCCACGGACAGAAACCGTGCGATCTAAATGCCCTGGAACCCGCGCCACGGCTGCGTTTCACGGCTTTCGGCGCACGCGTGGAAAATGCATCGGAACGCATTGCGGCGCGGCGCGCGTCGGAAAACCGTCGGCGTCGGGACGCCCGCTCGCCAGATACGCGGAAAACCACGCCGCGGCGCGCGTGGCACGTGCCTTGCTCCTGTCGTCGCGCAGGCACAAACGTGCGAGGACATTTGATGAACGGCACGAACCGCCCCGACGGCCCCGCGCGCAAAGCAGTGCTCCGCGCACACGCGCGCGAACGCGCGCGTGCGTATGCTCGGGCACGCGGTGCGCGCGGTGGCGCGCGAGCGCTCGCGCGTGCGATGCGCTTTCGCGCTGTCGGGATTTTGACGGCGCTGATCGTCGCGCTCGCGCTGGTCGCGCCGGCTTTCGCGACGCCGCTCGACGAGGCCGCCGGGCACGCGATCGCGCTGGTGCGCGCGCTGCCGGATGCCGACGGCGCGCGCATCGATGTCGAAGCCCTGCCCTTCGACAGACGCACGAACGTCACGCCTTGCGGCGGCGAGCTCGCATCGGAGCTGGTCGGCAGGAAACTCGCCGGCGCGCGCGCGACCGTGGGCGTGCGCTGCACCGATCCCGCGAATCCGTGGAGCGTCGCGGTGGCGCTGCGTGTCTCGCTTTTCAAGCCGGTGCTCGTCGCGAAACACGCGCTCGTCCGCGGCGATGTCGTCGACGGCGACACCACCGAGCTCGCCGAGCGCGACGGGCTGCAGCTCGGCTACTGACATCTCGACGATCCGGCGCGCTACGCCGGATCGCGCGTCAGCGAGTAGGTGACCCCGGTGAGCTCTTCGGC
>CALFNI010000439.1 GCA_937902695.1 uncultured Rhodanobacteraceae bacterium | reverse complement strand
CCTCTATCTCTATCGCCCGCGCCCCGCCAGCAGCGCGGACGTGCTCGCCGAATCGCCCGGCGTCGGCGCGCGCGAGTTCCCGGCGCAGCTCGACGTCGCCGGCCACCTGCTGCGGCTGAGCTATCGCTTCGTGCCCGGAGATCCCGCCGACGGCGTCACGCTGCACGTGCCGCTCGCGCTCGTCAATGCGGTGCCGGCGGCGCGCTGCGAGTGGCTGGTGCCGGGGCTCCTGCCGGAGAAGGTTGCCGAGTTGATCCGCACGCTGCCGAAGGCGTTGCGCCGCAATTTCGTCCCGGCGCCCGATTTCGCGCGCGCGTTCGCCGAGGCCGAGACACCGCGCGAGGAGCCGCTCGCGTCCGCGCTCGCCGCGTATCTGGCGCGCGTCACCGGTGTCGCGATCGGCGCCGGCGATTTCGCCACGGCCGAGCTGCCGCCACATCTGGCGATGAGCTTCCGCATCCACGACGAGAGCGGCCGCACGCTCGTCGAGAGCCGCGATCTTGCCGAGATTCAGCGCCAGTGGACGGGCGCCGCGCGCGTCGCGTTCTCGCGGCGCGCCGACGTCGAGCTGACGCGCGAGCACGTCGAAGCCTTCGATTTCGACGAGATTCCCGACCGCGTGATCTCGCCGGGCGGCCTGACCGCGTTCCCGGCGCTCGTCGATCTCGGCGAAAGCGTCGCGCTGCGCGTGTTCGAACGGCGCGACGACGCGCTCGTGGCGCATCGCGGCGGCGTCGAGCGGCTGCTGCGCCAGGCGCTTGCCGATCGCATCAAGCATGCACGGCGCCAGCTGCCGCTCAAGAACGCGTTGATGCTCAAGTGGGCGCCGCTCGGGAGCGCCGAGGCGCTGCGCGACGATCTCGTCGAGGGCGCATTGCGCGAGCTGCTCGCTGCGCGCGATCTCGACGTGCGCGCGCGCGATGCATTCGAGCACCTTCGCGAAGACATCGCGCGCGTCCTCTTCGCGAGCGCGATGGAGCGGCTCGCGATCGTCGAGGACGTCATCGCGGCATACGCGGAGCTGAAACCCTTGATGGAGCCGCCGCTGCTCGGGTTCGCGCGCGCGAACTACGACGACCTGCGCGATCAGCTCGGCGAGCTGTTGCGGCCGGGCTTCGTGCGCGACACGTTGCGCGCGCGGCTCGCGCACTTCCCGCGGTATCTGCGCGCGATGAAGCTCCGTGCCGAGCGCCTGCGCCAGGATCCCGCGCGCGATCAGGCGCGCATGCTCGGCGTGCAGCTCTACTGGCGCGAATACCTCAAGCTCCGCGCGACGCGCGGCGACGAGGCCGCGCTCGAGGAATTGCGCTGGCTCGTCGAGGAGCTGCGCGTGTCGACCTTCGCGCAGGAGCTGCGCACGGCCGAAAGCGTGTCGCCGAAGCGGCTCGGCAAGCTCGTCGAAGGGTTGCGCGCGTCGGCCTCGACGCGCGCTACGTGAACCCGTTCAGCTTTATTTGACGCGCTGCACGCGGACGCTGCAGCCGCAGCCTTCGACGTACATCAGCCAGCTGCCGAGCAGCATGGGCTTGATGCGGACGACCGGATCCTGGAACTTGCCGGCGTCGTAGGCGCCCGACTCGGCCTGCTTCCATTCCTGACCGTTGTCGAGCTTGAAGATCGTGTGCCCGCGCCAGCCGGTGAAAAGGCCGGCGATATGGCTTTCGATCGTGTCGCGCGCCGAGGTGTCGGGATAGAAAACGGGCTGGCCATTCGCCGACATGGCCTGCTGCGGCCCCGCACCGTGCGTGCGCAGCCACTCGTTCAGGTACTTCAATTCCTCGGGCGACAGATGGTCGAGGCCGGAAGCCTTCAGCTCGGCCTGCGACATCCGCTCCTCGAGGGTGGCCGGCGATTGCTGCGGCGCCTGGGCGGCAGCGACCGTGGCGAAGAGGGCGAGCACAACGGGAAGAACACTTGGAAAAGTGCGCATGTTTTTTATCGAAGGGATGTCGGATCGTGACCGCGACCGCAAAAATCCTTGTCTTCTATGAACTTGAGAAGATGCGCGCGCCCGCATTAGCGGCTAGAATGCGGCGGCCCGAGTGTAGCATGACGGTGCAGGTTCAGGTCCGCGTGGGCCAATAAGCGCCGCAGGCCGCCCCCGGGCATAGGGAAGAAGTTCGCGTTAAAGGACCAGCGCCTCCGAGATGGCGGCGCCAATGGCGCGCGCAACACCGCAATTCACGAGTATCAGGAAATGCCCGTACTAAAGACGTCTGCTGCACGCTTTGTCGCTGGTCTCGCCGCTTCCGCCCTCTTCGCTCCGGTCCTCTGCGCAGCCGCGCAAGTCAAGGTCAACGACGAGGCGCCGCTCGATCTCCAATCGCCCCCCGGCTTCACGTACACCACCGGTGGCGCAAACGCGACGCTCAGCGTCGCGACGACAGGATTCATGGCCTGCGCCAACATCGGCGACGGCGGATCGATGCTGACCAACATCAACATGGTTCCGCAGCACGGCCAGTGGCGTTTCCCGAGCGCGGTCGATCTTCGCGGCGTCGGCTACGGCACCGGCACGCTTTCGATCGGCCGCAATGCGACCGGCACGATCAACTCCACGCTGACCTGCCACAGCGCGGGCGCCGAGGGCGAAAGCCGCGAGCCGCTCAGCGACGGCATCCTGTCCAGCAGTTTCGATTCGAAGATGGTCGAGCAGTTCTCGAACCTCGTGAACTGGGTTCCGGGCCAGGGCTTCAGCTGGAGCAATCCGGACTGGTCGCAGGTGCCGGCCGATCCGTGCACGCCGTCGTCGGATCAACCGGCGCGCGCGGACGAGAACGTCAGCTGCGGCGCCGTCAGCGGCGTGCAGTCGGGCGCCAATGGGGCCGAGCGCGGGCCGACGCTCCTGACGTACAGCGATCTCGTCAACTTCTACTACATGGTGCGCATCGACGCGCGCTGGGGTGCGCCGACGGGCGGCGTCCAGGACGCCGGCAGCGTGCTGCCCCCGACGACGCGCCAGCCGCAGACGCAGGACGGCACCGAATACAAGCTCGTCGAAGCCTACAGCCGCGGCGTCGTCTGCGTCGGCAGCGGGTTCCTCGGCGATACCGGCCAGTGGTGCCTGCTCGAAGCGCCGCCGGCGACGCTCGATTCCAGCGTCTGCAACGGCGCCCCGAGGAGCGGCACGCTGAACGGTCCGTTCGTCAGCGGCGGCAACGACAACAACTTTCCGATCCAGGTCGGCGCGTTTCCGTCCAATCCGCGCGTGTCGTTCTACATGGTGTTCGTCCGCCCGATCATCGGCGCACCGCCGCCGATCGATCAGCCCGCCGTCGAAGTGTCGATCCTGATCGACCCGATCGTCGGCAGCGTCGGCGGCGACCGTTTCAGGGGCGACGATGTCGCGTTCGGCTTCATCCCGCCCTCGGGCAACACGCCGGGCTTCCCCTGGATGCACGGCGGGCAGTAAATCGCCGCCGACCGGTTGCGCGCCGCCGCGTCCGCGGCGGCCGCCGGTCGTAAGCTACCTTCCCCTGGTTCCGTGACGGCGCCTCGCGCCGTCGGTGATCGTCCTTGAAACGCCCGTCCGATCCACGCCTGACGCTGGAGCATTGGCTCGCGGCCGCACCCGCCATCGGGGCCGCCGACGCGCTCGTGCGCGCGTGCGCGCTGGCCGACGCACGCGCCGCCGCGCTCGGCCCGGACTGGGAAGCACGGCGACCGCAGCTCCTCGCGACGCTCGACCTGATCCGCGAGCTCGGCGTCGGCGCAGAGGCGATGGCGGGCGCGATCGTCCATGCGCTGATCGAATGCGGTCTTTCCGCTGCCGATCCCGAGCTCGCCGCGCTCCCGGCGGACGTGCGCAACCTCGTCGAAGGCCAGCAGGCGGCCGAACGCGTCTGGTCGCTCTACGCCGCGCGCGGCAGCACGGGCGGCACGGAAGGCCTGCGGCGGCTACTGCTCGCGATCATCCGCGACCTCCGCGTCGTGTTCATCCTGCTCGCACGCCAGCTCGTCCAGATGCGCGCGGCCGCGAGCCGTCCGGACGAGGAGCGCCGCGCACTCGCGCAGCTGACCGCCGACATCCATGCGCCGCTCGCCAACCGGCTCGGCATCTGGCAGCTCAAGTGGGAGCTCGAGGATCTCGCCTTCCGCTATCTGCAGCCGGACGTCTACAAGCGCATCGCGCACCTCCTCGACGAGCGCCGCGGCGATCGCGAAAGCTGGATCGCCGAATCGAGGACGATGCTCGAGGACGCGCTCGCGAAGGCCGGCATCAAGGCCGACATCGCCGGGCGGCCGAAGCACATCTATTCGATCTGGCGCAAGATGCAGAAGAAGGGCGTCGAGTTCTCCGATCTCTACGACGTGCGTGCGCTGCGCATCCTGGTCGACGACATCGCGAACTGCTACGCCGCGCTCGGCGTCGTGCACTCGCTCTGGGCGTACATTCCCGGCGAGTTCGACGACTACATCGCGAGCCCGAAGGGGAACCAGTATCAGTCGCTGCACACGGCCGTCGTCGGCCCGCACGGCAAGACGCTCGAAGTGCAGATCCGCACGCACGAGATGCACCGCCATGCCGAGCTCGGCTTCGCGGCGCACTGGCGCTACAAGGAAGGCGGCGGCGCCGACGCGAGCTTCGAGCGCAAGATCGCCTGGATGCGCCAGCTGCTCGAAGGCAAGGACGCGCGCGAGGACGATGCGGCGCTGCTCGCCGGCTTCAAGACCGAGGTCATCGAGGATCGCGTCTATCTGCTGACGCCCAAGGGCCTCGTCGTCGATCTGCCGCGCGGCGCGACGGTGCTCGATTTCGCCTATTCGATCCATACCGACGTCGGTCACCGCTGTCGCGGCGCGAAGGTCAACGGCCGCATCGTGCCGCTGACATTCCAGCCCGCGAGCGGCGATCGCATCGAGATCCTGACCGGCAAGACGATCGAGCCGCGCCGCGACTGGCTCTCGCCGCACCACGGCTATCTCGCGACGCACCGCGCGCGGGAAAAGGTGCGCACGTGGTTCAAGCGCATCGACCATGCGCAGAATCTCGCGGCCGGCCGCGCGCTGCTCGATCGCGAGCTGAAGCGCCTCGCGCTCCATCACGCCAACATGGACATGCTGCCGGCGCGTTTTCAGCTGCGCACGCAGGAAGAGCTGCTCGAAGCGCTCGCGCTCGGCGACATTTCGCCGGGCCAGGTGGCGCGCGCGCTGCACGAATCGCTCGCACCGCCGCCGTCGGAGACGCCGCAGGCACCGGCGCCGCCGCGCGCGCCGGTCCGCGGGCGCGACGCGATCGTCATCGAAGGCGTCGGCAACCTGATGACGCAGCTCGCGAAGTGCTGCCAGCCGCTGCCGGGCGACGCGGTCGCCGGATTCATCACGCGCGGCCGCGGCGTCTCCGTGCATCGCGCCGACTGCAAGCAGCTCGCGCGCCTTCGCGAGCGCGACGCGGGCCGCGTGATCGAAGTCGAATGGGGCGAGCGCAAGGAACACGCCTACGAGGTCATCGTCGTCGTGCGCGGCTACGACCGCAAGTGGCTGCACAAGGACATCACGAACGTCATCGCCGCCGCGAATGCGCACCTGATCGCGATCAACACACAGGTCGACCGGCGCCAGGGCCTCGCCGAAATGAACTTCGCGCTCCGCGTCACGGATTTCGGACAGCTCAGCGGTTTGCTCGCGCGTCTTGCGACGGTGCCGAACGTGCTCGAGGCGCGTCGCGTCACCTGAGTCCGCTGGACTTGGCGCGTCCGCAAAAGATTGAACGGCGAAGGAAAAGAAGAGCACGAAGGAAGGCTCTGGAAACCGGGTTCGCCGTTCTTCGTGTCCTTC
>CALFNI010000438.1 GCA_937902695.1 uncultured Rhodanobacteraceae bacterium | reverse complement strand
CCGAGAAAATCGAGCGCAGCCTGCAGCATCGACTCGGTGCCGATCTTGAGCGCCCCTTCGTCGAGAAAGAACTTCGGCGAATGGTTGCTCGGCGCCGCGCTCGCGTCCTGTCCCGCCGGCGTCGCGCCGACGAAGAAATAGACGCTCGGCGCCGGCACCGAAAGGCCGAGCTGCGGGAAATCCTCGGACGCCACCCAGCGATCGGCGACGTGCACGTGGTCGGCGCCGACGGCCCTGACGAGGCTCGCGCGCACGCGCTCGGTCAGCGCGGGATCGTTGAAGTTGACCGGATTGCTGTGGAACGGATTCGAGCCCGGCGTCGGGATGTCGGTGTCGACGGTCGCGCCGTTCGCCGCGGCGACGTGCTCGGCGATGTTCTTGAGGCTCGTCAGCGCCTGCTTTCGCATGTCCTCGTCGAACGCGCGCACGGTGCCGGAGAGCTCGGCCTTGTCGGGCACGATGTTGAAGCGCTGTCCGCCGTCGAACACGCCGAACGTGACGACGGCCGGATCCTTGTTGATGTCGAGCTGGCGGCTCACGATCGTCTGCGCGCTCATGACGATTTCAGCCGCCGTCACGATGGGATCGATGCCCTTCCACGGCGTCGCGCCGTGGCTCTGCTTGCCGCGCACGACGATGTGGAACGTATCCGAGCTCGCCATCGCCCCGCCGGGTCGCACGGCGACTTCGCCGACGTTGAGCGCGCTCACCACGTGCATGCCGAGCACCGCATCGGGCTTGAAATCCTTGAACACGCCTTCCTTCACCATCAGCGGCGCGCCGCCTTCCTCACCGTTCGGCGCGCCTTCCTCCGCCGGCTGGAACACGAACATGACCTCGCCGTGGAGATCGCCCTTCATTTTCGCCAGCGCCTCGGCGATGCCGAGCGTCATCGCCGTGTGCGCATCGTGGCCGCACGCGTGCATCACGCCGACGGTCTTGCCGTTGTATTCGCCTTTCGCTTTCGAGGCGAACGGCAGATCGACCTCCTCGGTGACCGGCAGCGCATCCATGTCGGCGCGGATCGCGAGCTTCGGGCCGGGCTTGCCGCCCTTCAGGAGGCCGGTGACGCCGGTGTGCGCGATGCCGGTGCGCACCTCGTAACCGAGCTTCCTGAGCTCGTCCGCGACGAGCTTCGACGTGCGCAGCTCGCGGTTGCTGAGCTCCGGATGCTGGTGCAGGTCGCGCCGCCACGCGGTGATCTCGGGCAGCATCTTCTGCGCCAGCTCCGGCGCCGTCGACGCGGGTTCGGCCGCCAGGCCCTGGAGCGGCAGGGTGAACAGCAAGGCTGCAAACAACGTGCGGTGCTTGGGCATGTGGGATCGGTCCGGAGGATTCAGCCGTCCGCCGCGTTCAGCGCGCGCCGCAGCGGTTCGACGTGCCGACGATAGCACGCGGCGCGCTCCGTCCCGGCGCGAAGGCCGGCGCGCACCTGCGTGGCGCTTTGCGTCGCTATCGCGCGCTCGGTTTCATCGAAACGCAGGCACGCCGGATCGAATGCGAGCCCGCAGAATGCGAGCAATGCGCGGATCTCCGGTTCGGCATCGGCGACGAGCGCCTCGACATGCTGCTCGCGGAGGGCGTCTCGCTCTCGCACGAGCGCGTGGCGCACGGCATGGTCGAAGCTCCGCCAGTACGACGCGATGTCGTCGAGGTCGTAGCTGAAGCGCTGTGCGCGCGGCGCGAAGAGGCGCACGAAACAGCCAAGCGCGGTCTCGACCGGATCGCGACGGCTGACGACGATGCGCGCGCCCGGCAGCATGCGGCGGATCGCGCCGAGATAGCGCCAGTGGCCGGGACGCTTGTCGGTCGAGCGCGGCCGCGCGGCGCGGAGCGGCGCCGTCCGGGCGAGATAGTCGCGCCCGAGGCGCGTCCAGTCGGCGGCCGTCGCCTGCGGTGCCCACGTTTCGATCGGAAGGCCGCGCCCGCGGCTCTCGCCGTCGAGCACGAGCGACAGCGCAGCGAGCTCACCGCCCGCGGCGACCTCCGCATGCGAGACGAGGATCTGCTCGACGAGCGTGGAACCCGAGCGCGGCAGGCTCACGATGAAGATGATTTCGCTGCCGAGATCGCCCGGCGCGGACTCGGTGTTGGCATCGAATGCCTGCGCCAGGGCTTCGCAGGCGTGCCGGTCGGCCGCGGCATCCCAGGGTTCCTCGCGGCGAACGTCGCGGTTCGCTTCGAGATACTGATGCCATGCCTCGTCGTAGCGCGAGGCGCCATCGAGCGCCCCTGCGAGCGCGAAGCGCAGCGCGATGCGCGAACGTCCGGCGACACGCGCGTCGTCGAGCGCGTCCTGCATCGTCGCGATATCGTCGTCCGACGCGCGCACGCCGAGATCGGCAAGCGCAAGCCAGGCGTCGCCGTCGTGCGCGTTCCGCGCGAGGATCGCGCGCAGCTCGACCTCGGCCGCGGCGATCCTTCCGCGCGTGCGCTCCGCGTACGCGAGCGTGAACCGCGCATGCGTCATCGCCGGGGCGCGCTCGAGCGCCGCGCGCAGCGTCGCGGCGCCCTCTTCGAGCGCGCCCGAATCGACGAGCACCTTGCCGAGGTTCGCGCCGATCGCCGCGTGCGCCGGCGCGAGCGCCGCCGCAGGGCGCAACATCGCGAGCGCGCCGGCGAGGTCGCCGGACGCGGCGAGCGCGATGCCGAGGCTGTTGAGCAGGAGCGGATCGTCGGGCGCGCGCGTCGCGGCGCGTCGCAAGACGGCAACGGCTTCGGCGATGCGACCGCGCCGCTGCAGCACCGCCGCGTGAAGCTTCAGCGCACGCACGTCGCCCGGATCGAGCGCCAGCGCGCCGGCGATGTCGCGCTCGGCCTCGGCGAATCGTCCCGCCGCGAGCTCGCGCTCGGCCCGGATCAGGAGAGTCGCTCGCGCATCGCCCGCCGCGGCCATCGTCACACGCCCAGCACGAGATCTTCGGCCTCGACGCGATCGAGCCGGATCTGGTTCGCGAACAGCGAGAACGCGAGCGTGCCGGCCAGCCCGTTCGCGTGCTGCATCCACGGCGGCAGGTATTTCGGCGGCGCGATATAGCCGTTGTCGAAGTACGGCATCAGCGACACGACGTCGTGCAGCGTCAGCTTGCCGGCGAAGAGGTTGCGGCACAGGCCAACCTTGCGATTCTTGAACGCCCAGCGGAAGAACGTGTGCACCGAGAGAAGCCCGTGCAGGTACACGGTGTCCTTGGTGAACGCCGCGCCGCCGTCGAGCGGCGCGCCGCGGAACACGCGCTGCGCCGAGGCGAAGCTGTCGGTCTCGCTTTGTCCCGCGTCGAGAAAAAAGCGGAACACCTCGATGAAATCGGCGCCGCGCAGCGCCATGTCGATCGCGACGATGCGAAGGCTGATGCGCTTCATGCGTTCGATGTCGATCGAGCCCGACATCAGCTCGGCGAACACCGCGAGCCCTTCCTGGGTCGCGGTGATGCGCGGCGAGTTCCGCGCCAGCGACTTGAGGTGCGGCTGCTCGCGCCCGTTGAGCGCGGTCAGCGAATGCACGAACGCCTCGTGCTCGACGAGCTGCTGGCGGTCGTAGCTCGTGAAGTTCGTCGCCGAACGAAGGCGAATGCGCGTCGCGCCCGCCGCCGCCTTCGCGATCAGCTCGGGATCGGTCTCGACGCGCACGGCGTCCGCGCCGAAGAACGCGTCGAGCTGCTGCTGAAGCTCGCTGCGAAGCCGCTCGGCCTCGATCCACTCGGGCGTCTCGTTGATCGCGCCCTTGCTCATGAACTCGTCGGCCAGCACGATGAAGTGCCGCGCCGCGTCGACGTTCGTCAGCTTCGCGCCGGGCACCAGATCGGTCGGCTTGCCGAACAGCCGCGCCGAATGCTCGGTGACCGCGGGCGTGCCGATCGCATCGAGCAGCTCCGTCGCGACGCGCCACGACTGCGCCGTGCGCCGGATGTAGTCGCCGAGCGGATGGCCGGGCTCGGCGGCGATCGAGATGCCGAGCAGCGCCTCGCGCGTCTCGGCGAAGTCGAACTTCGGGTAGACGATTTCCGGAAGGCGCGCGGTGCCGGACTTCCAGGCCGCGACGAACTCCATCTCGATCGACGCGGGCCAGCTCACCGATTGCAGCAGGCGAATGCCGCGCGTTGCGGCGACGAGCCGCCGGTCGAGCTCCGAGTAGACGTCCAGACGATCGGAAGCGGTCATCGCGACAGCGCGTGAATCGAACGTCCGGAAGATAGCAGACTCGGTCGACGCTGCGCCTGCGGGGCGCGGGCGCTATGATCGGGCCGATCGCCTCGGGAGAACTGGATGGACGACGTCGACATCGTGCCCGCCGAGGGCGTCGCGGTCCGGTTTCACGGCACGCGCTGCATTCACTCGCGCAACTGCGTGCTCGGCCGTCCGGATGTGTTCGTGCCGAACGTCGAAGGCGAATGGATCCATCCCGAGAACGCGACGGTGGAGGAGATCGCCGAGCTCGCGCACAAGTGTCCGTCGGGCGCGATCGAATACCAGCGCCTCGATGGCGGCCCGCAGGAATCGCCGCCGAGGGTCAATCAGGTGCGCGTGCTCGAGAACGGGCCGTATTTCTTCCATGCAGAG
>CALFNI010000437.1 GCA_937902695.1 uncultured Rhodanobacteraceae bacterium | reverse complement strand
GAACGACCAGCAGTGGAACTGGGAAGTCGGCATGGACTACGGCCATGTCAGCATCGCGACGACAACCGGCGGCCTGCCGAATCTCAACATCGTGAACCAGGCCGCGGGGCCCTCGTTCCTCGGCAGCGACGGCGTCGTGCATTGCGGCACGCCGGACGCGCCGATCGCCAACTGCACGCCGATCAACCTGTTCAACCTCGACGATCCGAACACGATCGCCGTGTTGAGGCAGGCCGGCGCGCCGGCATCCAGCAACTTCTTCACGCAGGAGAAGGTCTGGCGCGCCGATGCGAACGGCGGCCTCTTCGAGCTGCCCGCTGGCACGATGCAGCTCGCCGTCGGCGCTTCGTACCGCAAGGAATACACGCACTCGAACGGCGATACGTCGCTGCTCATCAATCCGCAGACCGGCACCTGCGTGCTCGGCAGCCAGTGCGTCTCGGCATTGCAGGGCGGCTACAACGTCAAGGATGTTTACGCCGAGCTGTTCGTGCCGATCCTCAAGGACGTGCCGTTCGTGCATGCACTGAACCTCACGATCGGCGACCGTTATTCGAAGTACAACGACTTCGGCAGCACGAACAACGGCAAGGTCGCGCTGGAGTGGCGTCCGATCGAAGACCTCCTGCTGCGCGGCACGGTCTCGGAGGTGTTCCGCGCGCCGACGGTCGGCAATCTCTTCGCCGCCGCCGCGACGAACGCACCCAAGCTCTCGCACGATCCCTGCGATCACTACACCGGCAACCCGGCGAATCCGGCCTGCGAGAACGTGCCGACCGACGGCAGCTTCGTGAACCAGAACGTCGCGCAGCAGCTGCAGATCAACGGCATCGTGTCCGGCTCGAAGTTCGCCGGCTTTCCGCTGGGCCCCGAGTTCGGCAAGTCGTTCGACTGGGGCATCGTGTACGACCCGCACTTCATCGACGGCCTGTCGGTGAGCGCGGATTACTGGCGCCTCTACCTCGACAACAACATCACGAACGTCGGCGCGCAGAGCGTGATCGACCTCTGCGCGGCGGGGCAGACGGCGTATTGCCCGCTGATCCACCGCTTCGCGTCGGGGCCGAACCAGGGCCAGATCGACTTCATCAACCAGCCCACCGGCAATCTCGGCCGCGTCGACGTCAAGGGCGTCGACTTCGCGCTGAACTATCGCCTGCCCGAGTTCTCGTTCGGCCGCTTCAACGTCGGCCTCAACGCGACCTACCTCCAGAAGTACGACATCTCCACGGCGCCCGGCACCGACGCGAACACCGTCTACCACTATCCGGGCCACTTCATGGCGTTCGGCTCCGGCGCCGCCGCGGCGTGCCCGGGCAACGGCGCGGGCGTCTGTCTCTTTCCGCGCTGGCGCGCGCAGAGCGCGGTCAACTGGCAGCTCGGCGCGTTCGATGCGTCGTGGCGGATGCGCTACATCGGCCGCTTCCGGATGGGCTCGCAGGCGCCGTCGCAGGACGTGTTCCCGGCAGGCACATGCTATTACGGCGACTACTGCACGATCCACGGGCTCGTGATCAAGTACGGCGCGACGGTCTACAACGACCTGCAGTTCGGCTACAACCTCGATGCGTGGAATACGCGCTTGGACATCGGCATCAACAACGTCGGCGACAAGCAGCCGCCGCTCCTGTTCGCGAACAACACGCTGAATGCGAACACCGATCCGAGCGATTTCGATCTGATGGGCCGCTACTACTGGGGCCGCGTCACCGTGAAGTTCTAGCGTCCTGACGCCGGGCCGCGCGGCGTTCCCGCGCGGCCCGTCACGCGGCGTATCATGCGCCGGTCGAGATGCCGGAGAAAATCCGATGACGCGCCGCATCCTCACGGCCCTGCTGTCCGCCGCGGTTCTCGCGACGAGTGCCGGCGCCGCATCGACGCCCGATCCGAATGCGCTCCTCGATGGCAGGTACGACAACGCCGCGCAGGCGAAAGCGGACGCGGGCACGCCGCACGTCGTCGTCACGATCGCGCCGACCGCGAGGCCGGGGTGGACACTCTGGGCCGTGCATGTCGAAACCGATGCGGCCACGTCGTTCGACCAGACCTGGGCGATGCAGCTTCGCAAGGAATACGACGGCAGCTACGCGCTGGTTCCGTACTATCAGCTGAAGCAGGATGCGCCGCCGCCGGCGTCGTCGTTCGATCCCGCCGGGTGGCTGTCGCTGGAAGCCTGTGCGCTGCGCGGATCGTTCGCGAACGGCAGGCTCGACGGCGTCGCCGAAGGAGAGCCCTGCGTCGCCGTGTCGATGAGCGTCGGCGCACGGCGGGCGCTGATGCCGGTCGGCTACGATCGCGAAGGCGATCGGCTCGATGTCGATCTCAATCTGCGCGGCGCGCGGACGCGCATCGAAGCGCGACGATCGCATTAAACCCAGCGGGCCGCCGCCGCATCTCACCTGCGTCCGCCGACACGGCGCCGAGGCAAGGATTCGAGGTGCATTCACGAGATGTCCTTTTCAGCGTCGCGGTTGCGTGCGCGGCATCCGGAGCGTCGCTCGCGCACGGCGACACGCCTGCACCGCCGGCGACTGCGTTCGTTCATGTCAATGTCGTCCCGATGGACCGCGAGCGCGTGCTGCGCGATCAGACCGTCATCGTCGCCGACGGCAGGATCGTTTCCGTGGGCGGCAACGCCGCCATACCAAAGGATGCCGAAATCGTCGACGGCCACGGTAGCGCGTGGCTGTCGCCGGGCCTGACCGACATGCACACGCATTCGGAATCAAGGCAGGATCTCGCCGTCTATCTCGCGCAGGGCGTCACCACCGTGCTGCACATGGGCGGCGCGCGCGCGGGCTTCGTCGACAAGACCGTGCCGGCGGTCAACCGCGGCGCGATTCCGGGTCCGCACGTGTACGCGAGCTTTCTCGTCGACGGCAACACCGACTACAACGGCTTCGTCATCAGGACGCCCGACGAAGCGCGCGCAATCGTCGGGCTCGCGAAGACGAACGGCTACGACTTCATGAAGGTATATGTCGGCCTTGCCCCCGATGTCTTCGATGCACTTGCCGCCGAAGGCCGCCGCCAGGGCCTCCCGCTCGTCGGACACGGCGTGACGGCCGTGCGTCTCGAGCGCCAGCTGGCGGAAGGGCAGGTGCTCGTCGCGCACGCGGAAGAGTTCTTCTATACGTTCTTCACGCCGCGCGGAGTCGAGGAAACCGACGTGCCGCCGCCCGAGAGCCGCATTCCGGAGGCGGTCGCGCTTGCGAAGGAGTACGGCGCGACCGCGACGGCCGATCTTTCGACGTACGCTGCGATCGCGCATCAGATCCGGCATCCCGAGTTCATCGCGTCGATCCTCGCGAAACCCGAGGCCGGCCTCCTTTCGCCGAACGACCGCCTGGCCTGGCAGGCGAGCGGCTATTTCGCGAAGACCGCCAGGCTCGACGCGAAGCTCGCGTTCCTCGGCAAGCTCGTCAAGGCGATGGCGGACGGCGGCGTCGAGCTCGTCGCCGGCACCGACGCGCCCGCCGTGCCGGGCATGCTGCCGGGCTTCTCGCTGCACGACGATCTCGACGCGCTCGAAGCCGCGGGCCTGACGCGCTTCGAGGTCCTCACCAGCGCAACGCGGTCGCCCGGCGCGTTCATCGCGCGCACGAAAGGCGGCGATCCGTTCGGCGTCGTCGCGCCGGGTTATCGCGCCGACCTCGTGCTGTCGGCCGGCAATCCGCTCGATTCGCTCGCGACGTTGCGCGCGCCGCTCGGCGTCATGGCGCATGGACAGTGGCGCGACGCGGCCGCGCTGAAAGGTCTTACCGACGGCGTTCGCGAGGCCTATCGTCGCGCTTCGGCACCCTGATGCCAGAGGCGCATGCCGCTCACAACGGCGCGCAGAGTTCGAACGGATCGGCGAATATCGCATCCGCCGATAGCACCCTGATGCAGGTGTGATTCGATGGAACGCCGTTCGCGACCGTTTCGATGCGATAGGTGCCGGCCTGCATATCGGCAGGCACGTCGAACCACGTCCACACCGTGTTCGAGAAGCCGGTCTGGACGCCCATCGAGCTGTGATCATGCGTGCGCGCGTAGTGCACGTCGCCGCCCGATCCGGTCAGGCGCACGAGCGGGTAGTTCGTCGGCGCCTGAATCTCGTCTCCGAAAGCCTGGGCCTGCGAAATGCCGTTGAGCTGAAAGCCGCTCAAACGATAGGTATTTCCGGGGATCAGGAAGAACGGGAGATCGATGATCTGCGCGATCGCGAGCGGATGGGGATTCGTGTCGTCCGGCGTATAGAGCTCGACGTCGAAACCATTGACGAGCACCTCGCCGCTCGGGAGCACGATCAGCCGCGCCGGCGTGCCCGCCGAGAGCGTCGGCGCGAGCGTGCCGCCGTCGAACTCGTAGAGCTGCCCGGACGTCGCCGAGACGAGCACGTTGCCGTTCGGCAGCAGCACGGCACTCGTGTCGCCGGCATCGTCACCGGGCGGGAAATCGGGGCCGGTGCCCCACGTCATCGTCGTCGTGTCGAGGATCGCCGTGTGCGCGGGATGGGCCGGCTGATCGTCCGATGCGCCCGTGCAGAACACGGTCGTGCCCGGCATCAGCATGCACTGGCCCGTCTCACCGGGCGGAACGTAGCTGCCGCCCGGAAAGATGATGGGCGGCTTGTTGTAGTCCCATGCGAGCGATCCCTGCGTCGCACCGAGGCTCGTCCACGAGCCCGCGTTCTCCGCGTCGGTATAGGTGTAGCGCTTGGTCATCGGCGCCGCGAAGACATCGACCGTGATGAACGTTCCGTCGGGCAGCAAGGTCCAGCCTTCCTCGGCGTTGAAGTCCTCGTCCGCGCCGGCGGAACCGAGCGCGGTCCACGTCATCGTCGCCGGATCGAGCTCGGCAATGCGCTGGTCGAGCTTGTTGCCGAGCAGGAACTTGCCGTTCGGCATGACGATCGACGAGGCGTCGCCGATGTAATCCCAGCCCGGCGGCGGCGCGACCTCCGTCCAGCTGTCCGCGACGGGATCGTAGATCGCGCCCTGGTTCGTCAGCGAGAACGGGCCACCGAGGTTGTATTCGCCGCCCTCGATCAGCACGCGCCCGTCGGCGAGCACCGCCGACGCGTACGCATAGGGCCCGTAGTTCCATGCGGACGGCAGGCTCGCAACCTTTGTCCAGGTGCCGTCGAGATAACCGCCGGCGGCATCGGGCGTCAGCTTCCAGAACCCGGTGAACGAATCGTCCTGGAACAGCACGCTGCCGTCGGTCAGGAGGAACGGCTGGTTGGGGCCGACGTACGCGGGCGGCTGATGGGTCAGCGGCTCGAGCGTCGCGCCGATCGCGGTGCGGCCGAACGGAATGCCTGCGGCGAGCAGGACGAACGCCAGACAACGGGCCTTCATGGAACCCCCTTCGGATCGCTTCCGCGCCGCAAGCGTAGCGCAGCCTGCCACGCAATGGTTTCGCGGAACTTTCTGCGCGCCGCCGCCCGACCCCACCCGGTGGCGCGGCAGCGAGACACGACGCGCGCCGGCGCAGATCGCGGGAGAATCATCCTTGTCGGGCGGCGGCAACGCGATGCCGCATCGTGCAGTTCTGCATTTCTCAACCGCTGCGAGCCCGCCTCGCCTGAACGCAGCGAGCCCGAAGTGCGAACGGATCGACGCATCGCGAGCACCGTTTTTTCGCACCACCTTCACAGTGCCTTTTTCCTGGGCAATTTCACTCACGGCCGCGCGCAACGAGGTGCGCTAGACTGCCGCGCGTCTCGGATCGAGCGGGGGATCGATGCGCGTCTTGCCAGCAGCCGTACTGCTGACGTCGATGGTCGTGCGAGCGACCGCGGGCGCCCTGACCGTCGAGATCGACGATGGCCACGGGCATCCGGCAGGCGATGCCGTCGTGACGCTGCGAAGCGACGGCGCGCAGCGCGCCGATGCGCGGGCGGCGGAGACGAAAGTCGTCGATCAGCGCGACGAGACGTTCATTCCGTACGTCGAGATCTTCCGTCCGGGCGATGCGGTCGTGTTCCGCAACAGCGATACGACGCGTCATCACGTCTACTCGTTCGCGGCGGCGAAGAGCTTCGAGTTCGTCATCGCGCCCGGTGCGAGCTCGCCGCCGGTGACGCTTGACCGGACCGGCGAGATCCCGGTCGGCTGCAACATCCACGACCGGATGATCACGCATCTCTTCGTCTCCGACGCGCCGTGGATCGCGCGCTCGGACG
>CALFNI010000436.1 GCA_937902695.1 uncultured Rhodanobacteraceae bacterium | reverse complement strand
TGCTGCGGATCACGAGATAGAACCCGTGCGTCAGCAGGAGTCCGAAGAACGTCACGCCGAGCATGCCGGAAAATACCGCGACGCCCATCGCGCGACGCATCTCCGAGCCCGCGCCGGTCGACGTGACGAGCGGAATCACGCCCATCACGAACGCGAGCGACGTCATCAGGATCGGGCGTAGCCGCAGTCGGCAGGCATCGAGCACGGCCTGCCACGCCGATTCGCCGTGCTTCTCGCGATCGCGCCCGAACTCGACGATCAGGATCGCGTTCTTGCAGGCGAGTCCGACGAGCACGATGAGGCCGATCTGCGTGAAGATGTTGTTGTCACCGTTCGAGACGAGCACGCCCATGATCGCGCAGAGAAGGCACATCGGAATGATCAGGATCACGACCAGCGGCAGCGAGATGCTCTCGTACAACGCGGCCAGCACGAGGAATACGAGCAGCACGACCAGCGGGAAGATGTAGACCATCGTGTTGCCGGCGAGGATCTGCTGGTAGGTGAGGTCGGTCCATTCGTACGCCATGCCGTTCGGCAGCGTGTCGCGCAATACTTCCTCGATCGCCGCTTGCGCCTGGCCGCTCGAATAGCCGGGCGCCGCGGCGCCGTTGAGCTCCGCCGCGAGGTAGCCGTTGTAGTGCGGGACGCGGTCCGGGCCCGACGTTTCGTGCGCGGTCACGAAGCTCGCGAGCGGAATCATGTCGCCGCGCGCGTTGCGCGTCTTCAGGCGGCCGATGTCGTCGCCGGTCAGGCGAAAGCGCGGCTCGGCCTGCGCGTTGACCTGGTAGGTGCGGCCGAAACGGTTGAAGTCGTTGACGTAGAGCGCGCCGAGATACATCTGCATCGTGTCGTAGACATCCTGCAGCGATACGCCGGCGGCCTTGGCCTTTTCGCGATCGACTTCGACGTCGATCTGCGGCACGTTGACCTGAAAGCCGGAGAACACGCCGGCGAGCTCGGGTCGCTTCGACGCTTTCTCGATCACGGCCTGCAACTGCTTGTAAAGCTCGTTCGCGCCGAAGTTGCCGCGATCCTCGATCTGCAGCTTGAAGCCGCCGATCGTGCCGAGGCCCTGCACCGGCGGCGGCGGGAAGATCGCGATGAACGCGTCCTGGATGGCAGCGAACTGCTGGTTCATCGCCATCGCGATGCCGCCGGCCGACTTCGACGCGTCGCGGCGCTCGTCGAACGGCTTCAACGTCGTGAATGCGATGCCGTAGTTCGACGCATTCGTGAAGCCGTTGATCGAGAGGCCCGGAAACGCCGGCACGTCCTGCACGCCAGGCGTCTTCAACGCGATCTCGCCCATCTTGCGGATGACTTCGGTCGTGCGATCGAGCGTCGCCGCGTCGGGCAACTGCGCGAAGCCGACGAGATACTGCTTGTCCTGCGGGGGCACGAATCCGGTCGGCGCCTTCGAGAAGCCGAACGCCGTGAGCCCGATCAGGCCGACATAGATGAAGAGCGCGATGGCGCTCGCGCGCAGCACGCGGCCGACGCCGCGCACGTACGCATTCGACGCGCGCGCGAAGAAGCGGTTGAACGGCCGGAAGAACCAGCCGAACGCGCCGTTGATGATGCGCGTCAGCCGATCCGGCGGCGCATCGTGTGCTTTCAGGAGCAGCGCCGACAGCGCCGTCGACAGCGTCAGCGAGTTGATCGCCGAGATCACCGTCGAGATCGCGATCGTCAGCGCGAACTGCTTGTAGAACTGGCCGGAAAGTCCCGAGATGAATGCGGTCGGCACGAACACCGCGCACAGCACCAGCGCGGTGGCCACGATCGGGCCGGTGACTTCCTTCATCGCCTGCACGGTCGCGGCGATCGGTTTCAGGCCTACGCTGATGTTGCGCTCGACGTTCTCGACGACGACGATCGCGTCGTCGACGACGATGCCGATCGCGAGCACGAGGCCGAACAGCGAGAGCGTGTTGAGTCCGAATCCGAAGAGATGCATCACGCCGAGCGTGCCGATCAGCGAGACGGGCACCGCGAGCAGCGGAATGATCGACGCGCGCCACGTCTGCAGGAACACGATCACGACGATGACGACGAGCAGGATCGCCTCGATGAGCGTATGCAGCACGGCTTCGATCGAGCCGCGCACGAACACGGTCGGATCGTACGCGGGATCGTAGTCGATACCCTCGGGCCAGGTTTTCTTGAGCTCCGCCATCTTCGCGCGCACGCCGTCGGAGATCGCGATCGCGTTGCTGCCAGGTCGCTGGAAGATGCCGATGCCGACGGCCG
>CALFNI010000435.1 GCA_937902695.1 uncultured Rhodanobacteraceae bacterium | reverse complement strand
GACGAGCACCTGCGCCAGATCGAATTGCGTCTCGGCGTCGAGATCGCGAACCGCGGCAACGTGTTCCGCGTGACCGGCGCCGACCATTCCGTGCGCGCGGCCGAGCGCGTGCTGCGCGATCTCTACGACGCGACCGAAAGCGAGACGCTGACCGGCCAGCAGATCAACGTGCGCCTTTCCGATTCGGGCATCGACGCGCTCGACGTGAAAGCCGCTGCAGGCGCGCACGACGTCGCGATCAGGGTCAAGCGCGGCACGATCCGCGGCCGCGGCCCGAACCAGCAGCGCTACCTGCACGCGATCGCGACGCACGACATCAACTTCGGCATCGGCCCGGCCGGCACCGGCAAGACGTATCTCGCGGTCGCGATGGCCGTCGATGCGCTCAACGACAACCGCGTGCAGCGGCTCGTGCTCGTGCGTCCCGCGGTCGAGGCCGGCGAAAAGCTCGGCTTCCTGCCGGGCGACCTGACGCAGAAGGTCGATCCGTACCTTCGCCCGCTCTACGACGCGCTCTACGAAATGCTCGGCATCGAGAAGGTCATGAAGCTGATCGAGCGCAACGTCATCGAGATCGCGCCGCTCGCGTACATGCGCGGGCGCACGCTCAACGATTCCTTCGTGATCCTCGACGAGGCGCAGAACACGACCATCGAGCAGATGAAGATGTTCCTGACGCGCATCGGCTTCGGCTCGGTCGCGGCCGTCACCGGCGACATGACGCAGACGGACCTGCCGCGCCACGTGAAATCCGGCCTTCGCGATGCGATCGAGGTGTTGCGCGACGTCGACGGCGTCAGCTTCACGTTCTTCACGGCAAGCGACGTCGTGCGCCATCCGCTCGTGCAGCGCATCGTGCGCGCGTACGAGACGCGCGACGAAGCCGGCGGCGTACCGCCCTCGCAATGAGCCCGCGGCTGACGCTTGCGGTCCCGGTGCGCAACCACGCCGGCCGCCGCGGCGTGCCGGTGGCGCGCTCGTTCGAGCGATGGGTTCGCGCCGCGCTGGCGGGCCGGCGCTCCGGTCGCGTCGAAGTCGGCATCGCGCTGTTCGACGAAAACGACGCGCGGCGGCTCAATCGCGAATACCGCGGCAAGGACTACGCGACGAACGTGCTGAGCTTTCCGTACGCGGCCGTTCGCGGCGAGCGTTCGGCGCTGCTCGGCGAGCTTGCGCTCTGCCCGGCGGTCGTTGCGCGCGAGGCGCGCGCGCAGGGCAAGCATGTGCGCGATCACTTCGCGCACCTGACCGTGCACGGCGTGCTGCACCTGATCGGCTACGACCACGAAAGCGCGCGCGACGCCGAGCACATGGAAGCGATCGAGCGGCGGGTGCTGGCGGGCCTCGGCATTGCCGATCCCTACGCCTGATGATCCACAAGTCTCTGTCCGGCAAGTAAAAAATACTGTCACAGCCGTTTTGCTAGACTGCCTCCCCGCCCGCCTCAGGGTATTTCCAACGCGTCAATGAGCGAGGACCCCCCTAGTAAGCCTTCTCACCGAACCTGGTTCGCGCGCCTGACCCAGGCGCTGTCCGGTGAGCCGCAGAGCCGCGAGGAACTGATCGAAGAGCTGCGCCACGCGCAGACGAACGGCCTGCTTTCGAACGACACGCTCTCGATGATCGAGGGCGCGATCCAGGTCGCCGAGCTCACGGTCGCCGACGTCATGGTGCCGCGCGCACAGACCGTGTTCCTGCCGATCGACGTGCCGCAGAAGGACATCCTCAACATCGTCATCGAGTCCGGGCACTCGCGCTTTCCGGTGCACGACGGCGACAAGGACGAGATCCTCGGCATCCTGCTCGCGAAGGATCTCCTGCGCTGCCTCGCCAAGGGCGCGCCGTGCGACATCCGCGCGCTGCTCCGGCCGGTCGCGATGATTCCGGAATCGAAGCGGCTCAACATCCTGCTCAAAGAGTTCCGCCTGTCGCGCAACCACATGGCCATCGTCATCGACGAGTACGGCGGCGTCGCCGGCCTCGTCACGATCGAAGACGTGCTCGAGCAGATCGTCGGCGACATCGACGACGAGCACGACATCGACGAAGCCGCCAAGCTGATCCAGCCGCAGCCGGACGGCCGCTTCCTCGTAAGCGCGCTGACGCCGATCGCCGACTTCAACGAGCGCTTCGGCACCGAGTTCAGCGACGACGAGTTCGACACGGTCGGCGGCATGGTCACGAGCGAAATGGGGCACCTGCCCGAAGCCGGCGAAGAAGCCGAGCTCGGCCGCTACCATTTCCAGGTGACGAAAGCCGATGCGCGGCGCGTGCACCAGTTTGCGGTGCGGGTGGGGGATTGAAAGCCGGGATTCGGGATTCGGGATTCGGGATTCGACGTGCACGCATGTTCGTCGCTCGCATCATCCTGATGACCGCTTGCATCGCTGGCACCCACGCCTTCGCGCAAAGTCCTTCACCAATCCCGAATCCCGAATCCCCAATCCCGGCTCTTGAGGTCAGCCTCCTCACGATCGGCCCCGGCCCGATCTTCTGGGAGCGCTTCGGCCACAACGCGATCGTGATCCGCGATCACGACGCCGGCATCGAAGTCGCGTTCAATTACGGCATCTTCGACTTCGAACAGGCAGACTTCCTGACCAACTTCGCCCGCGGCAACATGCGCTATCGCATCGCGGCCGACCGGCTCGGCGACGACATCGAGATGTACAAGGAAGAAGGCCGCTCGATCACCGAGCAGCGCCTCCATTTCACGCCCGTGCAGGCCGCGGCGCTCCGTGATTACCTGCGCTGGAATCTGCGGCCCGAGAACGTGTTCTATCGGTACGACTACTATGTCGCGAACTGCTCGACGAAGGTGCGCGACGCGCTCGACCAGGCGCTCGGCGGCGCGATCAAGCGCGGCACCGAGGGTCGATCGAGCGGTTATACGTATCGCATGGACTCGCTGCGGCTCATGGCCGCGAATCCGCTGCTGATGCTCGGCATCGATCTCGGCCTTGGCGCTTACGCGGATCGGCGCATCGACTACTGGGAAGAGAGCTTCGTGCCCGCGGCGTTCTCGCGCGCTCTGAACGAAGTGCGCGTCGCAGACGCGAACGGCGCGAGCGTGCCGCTCGTTGCCGGCGAAACGGTCGTCGCCAGGGGCGTGATCGAAGAGCCGCCCGCGCTGCCGCCGGACCTGCGCTGGCCGTTCCTGATCCTGGGCATCGCGATCGCGCTTGCGCTCCATGCGCTCGCACGCGCGCGCTCGCGCGCCGCGCGTGTGCCGGTGGCGATTTTCGGCGTCGTATTCGAGCTCTTCTGCGGCATCGGCGGGCTCGTGCTGCTGTTTCTCTGGTTCGGCACCGCGCATCAGGCGGCGTGGCGCAACGAGAATCTGCTGCTGCTGAATCC
>CALFNI010000434.1 GCA_937902695.1 uncultured Rhodanobacteraceae bacterium | reverse complement strand
CCGGGTCACTGGCCGCGGGGACGGACGCTTTCGAGCTGGTTCGAAGCGCAGGCGGCACGGACGCCGAACGCGACGGCGATCACGGACGAGAACGGAGCGGCACTGAGCTACGAGGCGTTGAACGCGTCGGCGAACCGGCTCGCGCATGCGCTGCGCCAGCACGGCGTCGGACCGGAAGTGCTGGTCGGAATGTATTTCGAACGCGGGGCGGACATGGTGATCGGCCAGCTGGCGATCGTGAAGGCGGGCGGGGCGTACGTGCCGTTCGATCCGGTTTATCCGGCGGACCGGATTGCGTACATGCTCGCCGACGCGAAGCCACGCGTGCTGCTGACGCAGACCAAGCACACGGAGTTCTGCCGCGGATTGATCAAAGAGGCGGCGATCACGACGGAGCTGCTCTGCGTCGAAGACGAAGCGCTGAAAAGCGAGCCGGCGACGAATCTGCCGTCGCAGACGCGGCCGGATCACGCGGCGTACGTGATCTACACCTCTGGGTCCACGGGCCGGCCGAAGGGCTGCATCATTCCGCATTATCAGGTCGTTCGCCTCTTTGAAGCGACCGAGGCGTGGTATGGCTTTAACGCGAGCGACGTCTGGACGCTGTTCCACTCGTATGCGTTCGACTTCTCGGTCTGGGAGATCTGGGGTGCGCTGCTCTATGGCGGGCGATTGGTGATCGTGCCGCACACGACGAGCCGTTCGCCCGAGGCGTTTCTGGAATTGCTGCGGCGGGAGAACGTGACGGTGCTGAATCAGACGCCGTCGGCGTTCCGGCAGCTGATTGCGGCGGACGAGGCGACGCCGGCGGAGAAGAACACGGACGGCTCACCGGGACGGTTCGCCCTACCTGGATTGCGCTATGTGATCTTTGGCGGTGAGGCGCTCGATCTGCCGAGTCTGCGGCCGTGGTGGGACCGACACGGCGATGTGCAGCCGAAGCTAGTGAACATGTACGGCATCACGGAGACGACGGTGCACGTGAGTTACCGGCCGTTGTCGCGGGCGGATCTGGAAGTCGGTGGCAGCGTGATCGGCGGACCGATTCCGGACCTGAAGATTTACTTGCTCGATGCGTTCCAGCAGCCGGTGCCGATCGGCGTGACCGGAGAAATTTATGTCGGCGGCGCGGGCGTGGCGCGCGGTTATCTCAACCGACCCGAGCTGACGGCGGAGCGCTTCGTGCCTGATGCGTTCAGCGGGGAAGCGAAGGCGACGTTGTACCGATCCGGTGATTTGGCGCGGTGGCTGCCGAACGGCGATCTCGAGTATCTCGGACGCGCGGATCACCAGGTGAAGATCCGCGGCTTCCGCATTGAGCTGGGCGAGATTGAGGCGGCCGTTGCGTCGCATCCGGCGGTGCGGTCGGCTTTCATCCTGATGCGCGAGGATCGCTCCGGCGATCGGCGACTGGCGGCGTATTTCCTGTGGCGCGGTGAGCCAGTGAGCACGGCGGAACTACGTGCTCACGTGCGGACGCGCGTGCCAGACTACATGGTGCCGGCGGACTTCATGGCGCTCGATGCGTTCCCGCTGACGAACAATGGAAAGATCGACCGCCGCGCGCTGCCAGTGCCGGATGCGACCACGCGCGAGCCGGACGTTGCCTTCGTTGCGCCGCGTACGCCCGAGGAAGTCGCGGTTGCAGCGGTCTGGGCGGAGGTGCTGGGAGTCGAGCGCGTTGGCGTGAATGACAATTTCTTCGAGCTCGGCGGTCACAGCCTGAAGGCGACGCAGGTCGTGGCGCGACTGCGACCGCGGTTCACGGCGGGCTGCACGATTGCCGACGTGTTTCGCCGGCCGACGCTGGAGGCGTTTGCCGCGGGTCTCGTCGCGGTCGCTCCGACCAATTTGGTGGCAGCCAGCGCGGAAGTCGAAAGCGCAGAGGGATGGGCGCTCTCGGCGGCGCAGCGCCGACTTTGGATCATCGATCGAATGATGCCGGGGCTGCCGGTCTACAACATCGCGACCGCGCTGCAGCTCGATGGCGCGTTGGACGTCGCCGCGCTGCGGAAAGCGCTGGGCGAATTGGTGACGCGTCATGAGTCGCTGCGCACCACGTTCCGGGAAATCGCGGGCGAGCCGCGGCAGATCATCGGGCTCGCGGGCGCGTTTCCGTTGCGCGAAGTCGACCTAAGCAGCGCGCGCGATCCGCGAGCGGAAGCCAGCGCACTCGCCGCGCAGGAAGCGGCGGCGCCCTTCGACCTGGCGAAAGGACCCTTGTGGCGGGTGACGTTGATCCGGCTGGCGCCGCAGCAACATCTGCTCCTGAGCACGCTGCATCATATCGTAAGTGACGCATGGTCGGCCGAAATCCTGCGGCGCGAGCTGACCGCCTCGTACGAAGCGGCGATCGCGGGACGCTCGAATCCCTTGCCGGTGCTGGCGATGCAGTATCGCGATTTCGCCGCGGAGCAAAACCGACGCCTGAACGGACCGGAAGGCGAGCGCATGGCCGCACAGTGGCGCCGACGACTGGGTGGAGAACGGTCGACGCTCGCACTGCCGACGGATTTCCCCCGGCCTGCGGTGCAGACGGCCGCCGGGCGCACGACGCGGTTTGCGCTTGGGCGCGAGCTGTCGGACGCATTGACGCGACTGGGACAGGCCCAGGGCGCGACCGGATTCATGACGCTGCTTGCGATCGTGAAGACACTCCTCGCCCGTTACACGGGGCAGGAAGACATCAGCGTCGGCTCGCCGGTCGCGGGGCGCGAGCGGGTCGAGACGGAAGGGTTGATCGGATTTTTCGTCAACACGCTCGTGCTGCGCGACACGGTCGCGCGCTCCGACACGTTCGCGGCGCTGCTGGCGAAGGTGCGCGCGACCTGCCTCGAGGCGTTCGAGAACCAGGCCTATCCCTTCGATCGGCTGGTCGACGACCTGAAGCTGGAACGCGATTTCAGCCGGTCGCCGCTGTTCGACGTGTCGGTGCAACTGCTCGAGGCCGCACCGTCCGCGGCGGCGGCGAGCGGGCTGCGGCTCACGGAGTTCGATCACGGATTTTCGCCGGCGAAGTGCGACCTGAGCTTCGATTTCACGCGCGACGCCGACGGCTTCGCCTGCTCGCTCACCTGGCATGCGGACCTGTTCACCGCGGCGCGCATCGACCGCCTGGTCGAGCATCTGAGCAATCTCGCCGCGGCGATTGTCGCCGAACCCCGGCAGGCGCTGGGGGAGCTCGAACTGCTGTCGCCCGCCGAACGCCAGCAGCTGCTCGTCGCTTTCAATCCACCGCCGGCCGAGGTGAAGCCCGACACGCTCCCGGCGTGGTTCGCACGCGAAGCCCTGGCGCGACCGAACGCGATCGCACTGCGGTGCGACGGCGCCGCGCGCACCTTCGCCGAGCTCGACGCGGCCGCGAACCGGCTCGCGCAGGTGCTCCGGGTGCGCGGTGTGACCCGGGAGCGAGTGGTGGCCGTCGCACTCGAGCGCGGTTTCGCCTGGGCGGAGACCATGCTGGCCGTGATGAAGGCGGGAGGGATTTATCTGCCGATCGATCCGGCGCTCCCGCGCGCGCGCATCGCCACGATGCTGCAGGACAGCGGAGCGGCGCTGGTCGTCACCTCGCGAGCGCTGCAGTCCGCGATGTCGGGCGCGGCCAAACTTTTGCTTTGGGAGGACGTGACGACGGAGCTGACGAACGCCTCCGCCACCGTTCCGAGCGATGGACCCGCACCGGAGGATGGCGCCTATTTAATCTACACGTCGGGATCTACCGGGCAGCCGAAGGGCGTGCTCGTGGTGCACCGCGGGATCGTGAACACGATCCAGGATCAGGTCCGGCGGCTCGGGCTTTCGCCGGCTGATCGCGTGCTCCAGTTCGCCAGCGTGTCGTTCGATGCCTCCTTGTTTGAAACCTGGAACGCCTGGCTGAGCGGCGCGACGCTCGTGATCGCACCGCCCGCGGCACGCAGCGATCCTGCGGCCTTCCTGGCGCTGCTGCGGACGGAAAACGTCACGGTCGCGGTGCTGCCACCGTCGTTCGTGCGCAGTTTGGGTCGGGCTGATCTGCCGCTGCGCATGCTGTTCACGGCGGGCGAGGCGGCGGACATCGAGGATGCGCGGCATTATGCGTCGCGCCTGACGTACGTGAACGGCTACGGCCCGACCGAGGCGTCGATCTGCAGCACGGTGCATTTCGTGAAGGCGGATGAGCCGGCGACCTTCGGCCTGCCGATCGGCCGGCCGCTGACGAACACACGCCCCTACGTGCTCGACGCGG
>CALFNI010000433.1 GCA_937902695.1 uncultured Rhodanobacteraceae bacterium | reverse complement strand
CAAATCGAGGAAAGACACATGCGATTCAGGATGCTGATCAAGGCGAACGAGGCCTGCGAGGCCGGCGTGCCGCCGCCTCCGGAGCTCGTCGTCGCAATGGGCACGCTCGCCGACGAAATGACCGAGCGCGGCATTCTTCTCAGCGCCGAAGGCATGAAGCCGAGCGCGCACGGCACGCGCGTGCGCCACGCGAGAGGTGAGCGCAGCGTCATCGACGGGCCGTTCACGGAGACGAAAGAGCTGATCGGCGGATTCTCGATCGTCGACGTCGGCTCGAAGCGCGCAGCGATCGAGCTCGCCGAGCGCGTCGCGCGAATCCACGCCGAGTGCGGCGTCGAGGAGTTCGAGATCGAAGTGCGGCCCTTGTTCGAGCACGGCGAGTGCGCGCACCACGCGACGGTGACGTGAGCCCGCGCTTCCCCGCGGCGCGGGAGCAGCCGCGCGAAGCGACGTGAAGGGGCACTAGGAGCGCTGCGCCGGCGTACCCTCGCCCTCCCGTCTCCCGCAAGCGGGCTTGGGAACAGGAGAGCGCGGCACGTCGGCTGGAGCGTTCGTTTCGCCTTGAGGCGGCTCGCGCTGCCTTGCGCGGCCCGGATCGAAATGCTCTGATCGGCGGTCGTGAACGTCGCCGACATCCATCGCGAAATCGACGCCGTCTGGCGCATCGAGTCCGCCCGGCTCATCGCCGGGCTCGGACGCATCGTGCGCGACGTCGGCGTCGCCGAAGAGCTCGCGCAGGATGCGCTCGTCGCGGCGCTCGAACAATGGCCGAAGTCCGGCGTCCCCGACAATCCCGGCGCGTGGCTGATGCAGACCGCCAAGCATCGCGGCATCGATCGCGTGCGTCGCAACGTGCTCGCCGAGAGGAAGCACGCCGAGCTCGGCCATGAGATCGAATCGGACCAGGAAGAAGCCGTCGCCGCGTTCGAGGATTCGATCGACGACGACATCGGCGACGATCTGCTGCGGCTCGTCTTCGTCGCCTGCCATCCGATCCTCTCGACCGAGGCTCGCACGGCCCTGACCCTGCGCCTGCTCGGCGGCCTCACCACCGAGGAGATCGCGCGCGCGTTCCTCGTCGCCGAGCCGACGATCGCGCAACGCATCGTGCGCGCGAAGCGCACGCTCTCGGACGCCGGCGTGCCCTTCGAGGTGCCGCGCGCGGACGAGCGCGCGGCGCGCCTGTCGTCGGTGCTCGAGGTCATCTACCTCGTCTTCAACGAAGGCTATTCGGCGACCGCCGGCGACGACTGGATGCGTCCGCAGCTCTGCGAGGACGCGCTCCGCCTCGGCCGCATCCTCGCCGAGCTGATGCCGGCCGAGCCCGAAGTGCACGGCCTCGTCGCGCTGATGGAAATCCAGGCTTCGCGCTCGCGCGCGCGCACCGGTCCGAACGGCGAGCCGATCCTGCTCTTGAACCAGGATCGCTCGCGCTGGGATCGGCTCCTGATCCGGCGCGGCCTCGCCGCGCTCGATCGTGCAGAACGGCTCGGCGGCACGCAAGGCACCTATGCGCTGCAGGCGGCGATCGCGGCCTGCCACGCACGCGCCAGCGGCGCCGACGACACCGACTGGCAACGGATCGCCGCGCTCTATTTCGCGCTTTCGCAGCTGACGCCGTCGCCGATCGTCGAGCTCAATCGCGCCGTCGCGATCGCGATGGCGTTCGGCCCTGCGGCCGGCCTTGCGCTGGTCGATACCCTGACCTCGGAGCGCGCGCTCGAGAACTACCACCTGCTGCCGAGCGTGCGCGGCGACCTCCTGACCAAGCTCGGCCGCTTCGACGAAGCGCGCATCGAGTTCGAACGCGCGGCCGCGCTGACGCGCAACGAACGCGAGCGCGCGCTCCTGCGCGATCGCGCGGCCGAGTGCGCCGCGAACGCCTGACGCCTACCAGTCGACCTTCTCGTCCGTCCCGCCGAACGCCGCCGGCAGCGCCGCATAGTGCGGAAGATCGTCCGCGACCGGCAGCACGGCGTGCCGGCAGTGGATATGGAACGCCGGCCTGAACATCCCGTCCGGCAGCAGGTTCGACTTGATCGCGTGCTGTCCGAATGCCGGGATCGCGGCGAATACGTGCGTGCCGCAGACGGCGCAGCGCTGGCGCGCCAGCGAGCGGAGCGTCCACGTGTCCGTCTCGCCGTGCGTCGTGACGTCCTCGGACGCAAACAGCGCAAGACCGATGTACGCGCCGCCGCTGACCGCGCGGCAATCCTTGCAGTGGCAATAGAACTGCATGACGGGCTCGCCGCGGAGCTCCATTGTGACTGCGCCGCACGGGCAATGGACTTCGGTCGTGCTCATCGGTTTTCCTTCTCGAGCAATGCGCCAAGTTTGTCGAGGCATTCGCTCCAGCCGCCGCGGTGCCCGTCGCGCGATTCGCGCGTCGCGAACACGGCCTGATGCAGCGTGAGCCTGGTGCCGCCGCCCGCGTCTTCGAGCGCGATCGTGAGCAGCGTCTCGTGGCCGGGCTTGCCGTCGTCGTCGTCCCACGCGTGCGTGCAGACGACCTTCCGGTCCGGCACGATGTCCGTGTAGACGCCGCCGAGCCAGAGCGCCTTGCCTTCCGGCGAGACCATGCAGCAGCGCCACGTGCCGCCGACGCGAAGATCGCCCTCGCAAACCGGCATCGTGAAATCCTTCGGCGCCATCCAGCGCGCGACGTGCTCGCACGCCGTGATGGCCTGGTAGACGAGCTTTCGCGGCGCCGCATAGATACGCGTGATTTCGAGCGCGCGATCCGGGGGCGCCAGGTCATTTCCTTTTGCGGACATGCTTTTTCTCCTTCGCCTGCAGCTCGCCGAGATACGCATCGAGCCGGTCGAGCCCCGCTTCCCAGAACGCGCGGTACCGTTCGACCCAATCCGAAACCTGCTTCAGCGGTTCGGCGTTGAGACGACACGGCCGCCATTGCGCATCGCGCCCGCGCGCGATGAGGCCCGCGCGTTCGAGCACCTTCAGATGCTTCGACACCGCCGGCAGGCTCATCTCGAACGGCGCGGCGATTTCCTTCACCGACCTCTCGCCGCTCGCGAGCCGCGCGAGGATCGCGCGTCGCGTCGGATCCGCGAGTGCCGAAAGCGTCGTGCTGAGGCGGTCCGCCATCTGTTAAACCAGTCGGTTAATTTACCTTATGGTTTAATACAGCGCACGACGAGGCGTGTCAAGCGCCGCACCCG
>CALFNI010000432.1 GCA_937902695.1 uncultured Rhodanobacteraceae bacterium | reverse complement strand
GCTTCGTCAAGAACCGCTACGTGGGCCGCACCTTCATCATGCCGGGGCAGGGCGACCGGGTGAAGTCGGTGCGCCGCAAGCTCAACGCGATCGACCTGGAGTTCCGCAAGAAGAACGTGCTGCTGGTGGACGATTCCATCGTGCGCGGCACCACCTCGCGGCAGATCATCCAGATGGCGCGCGATGCCGGCGCACGCAAGGTGTATTTCGCATCGGCGGCGCCGCCGGTGCGCTATCCGAACATCTACGGCATCGACATGCCGGCGGCGGCAGAGCTCGTCGCGCACGGGCGCACGACCGAGGAAGTGCAGGAAATCCTCGGCGCGGACTGGCTCGTCTACCAGGATCTCGAAGACCTGATCTGGGCCGTGCAGGACGGCAACGAAGAGCTCCAGCACTTCGACACGTCGTGCTTTTCCGGCGAATACGTGACCGGCGTCGCGCCGACGTATCTCAGCGAGCTCGAGTTCGCGCGCTCCGACGAAGCGAAGTCGCAGCGCCGCCAGGCGGGCTGATCCTCGTTCCGGCTCGCGCCGGCACCCCTTCCGCTCCGCCGCGCGCGCCGCATTCGCTGCGGCACGTGCCGCATGGTTTCATTCGCGCGAGCTGGAAACGTTCGTGCGTTCGCGCCATGATCAGGGCGCGGGTCGAGCATCGATGCGACCGCGCGATGTCCGATTCGTCGCGCGAACTGCGTTGATTAGGAAGGGGAACAACACTTCCGCGTCGTCCTCGGGGGGCGAAAAGCACGCGCGTGGCGGTTCTTGCGTGCCCGATTGCCGAGGAAACCCGAGTGATCCAGCGATTTCCGAGCGCGCCCATCCTGCTCGACGAACGCGTGAGCGGTGCGGCGGATGCGCCGCACGCAACAGACGCCGCGAGACCAAGACCCACTGTAGGCCGCGTCGCGTTGCAACGCTTGCGCGTGGCGGCGCTGATCGTGTTGCTTTGCATGCTGTGGATGGCACTCCTCGGCTGGGCGGCGCAAGCGCCGATGAACGCCGCGTTCCAGCCGGCCGCGCGGATGCGCTATGCCGGCAACGATTTCCGTGTCGTGATGGGCGCGGCGGTCGAGAACGGCAAGCGCCTTTCGATCAGTGCGGTCGGTACCGAGCACATGGCGCTGCAATCGGTGAGGCCGGCGGCGCCGCTCGACGCGGCGTCGTTTCCGGTGCTGCGCTACCGGTGGCAGGATTTCCCGCGCACGCTGGAGCTTTCGTTCGTGTTCCGCCGCGCCGACGAACCCGACGACGTGCACACGATCACGCTGCCGCCGGCCGGCGCGCACCCGGCCTATTTCGATCTTTCGAGCACGAAGGATTGGCGCGGCGAGATCATCGAAGCCGGCTTCGCCGAGTTTCCGACCGCGCAGCTCGTGCCGGCCGACATCGCGTTTCGGCCGTTCGTCCTGGCCGAGGCCGAGCTCTGGTCGCCGTCGTGGCGCGGCAGCCTCGGCGCGCTCGGCACGGACTGGTCGGCCTATCGCCCGTGGGCGCTGATGTCGGTCAGCGCGCTCGGGCCCGACGCGCCGTGGCCGCACAAGCCGACGCCGGTGCTGGTGCTCTCGATCGGTCTTGTCGGGACCCTCGCGATCGCCGCGGCGCTGCTCGCGCGAAGCTGGACATGGCTCGGCCTCACGCTCTGCGCGGCGATCGCGGGCGGCTGGCTTGCGCTCGATCTGCGCTGGCTCGGCGAGTTCGCCGATCGCCACGTGCTGACGCGCGAGCTCTATGCCGGAAAACCGTGGCGCGAGCGCGCCGCGATCGAGCCCGACACCGCGCTCGTCGCCGCAGCCGCGCGCGTGCGCGATGTGCTGACGCGCGTACCGCCGGCGACGCACGTCGTCGTAGCGGCATCGGCGCCGTACGACGTGCTGCGTCTCGTCTATCACCTGTTGCCCGCCAATGTTGCGCCGATGACGACGCTCGCCGGCGATCGCGGTCATGCCCGCGCGATGCAGCCCGCGCTGCTCGTCGTCTATGACGATCCGGACTGGGTATTCGACGCGGACGCGAAGCGCGTCGCCTACGCGGACGCGGCGTATGCGGCCGACCTGCTGTTCGAAGATGCGAACCTGCGCATCTTCCGCTTGCGCGGCGCGGCGCCGTGAGCGCCGCCTACCTCTGCGCATGGGTGACGCCGCTCGCGCTCGGCTCCGGGATTTTCGCGCTGCTCGATGGCCGCCCGCGCACGCCCTCGGATCTGCTGCGTGTGGTCGGCGGCGGATTCGTGCTCGGCACGCTCGCGACGGCGCTCGCGCTGTTTCCGCTCGGGCGCGTCGCCGTCGACGCGATCGTCCCGCGCGTCGCGGCCGTGCTGCTGCCGCTCGGGATCGGGGCGTGGGCATGGGTTCTGCTGCGCGCGCGCGGCGAGCCGGCATCGCGCGTCGTCGCCGCGCGGCGCATGCATCCGCTGACGTGGTGCCTCGTCGCGCTGCTCGCCGTGCACGCCTGGCTGATGGCCGACGAGATCCTGCTGCGTCCGATGTACCCGTGGGATGCGTGGGCGGCGTGGCTGCTGAAGCCGAAGGCCTGGATGCTCGGCGGGCACCTCGATGCGTTCGTCGGCTTCGATGAGTGGCTCGCCGACGCGAGCGGGACGCTGCGCACGGCGCAGACCTGGAGCTATCCCGAAGCGCTCGGCCGGATTGCCGTGTGGTTCGCATCGGCGTGGGGCGACTGGAACGCCGGCGTCGTCGGCGCGATCTGGCTCGCACTCTGGATCGCGCTCCTCGGCGGCGCCTTCGGCGGCCTTCGTTCGCTCGGGCTCGCGCGCGATCGCGCGGTCATCGCGGCATACGCGCTCGGCTCGCTGCCGCTCATCAACGTGCACGTCGCGCTCGCCGGTTACGCCGATCTGTGGATCGCGGCGCTGATCGCATTCGCATGCCTTGCGTGGATGCGCGGGCTCGAAACCGGAGCGCGCGGCTCCTTCGTGCTGGCGGCGCTGTTCGCGTTGCTGCTGCCGACCGTCAAGCTCGAGGGCGCGATCTGGCTCGTGCTGCTTGCCGCCTCGATGCCCTATGCATGGATGCCGC
>CALFNI010000431.1 GCA_937902695.1 uncultured Rhodanobacteraceae bacterium | reverse complement strand
CTTCCACGACCGTCGACTGGACGCAATGCGAGGCGGGTCCAATGGAAGAGATCCGCGCGGGCGAGGTCGTCCATTGCCGCAAAATCATCGCAACGGGCACGGCGCCACGCCGTCGCGTCCATGACGTCGATCGCCAGCGAATCGCTCAGGACGCGCTCAGCGTGACGTAATAGCCGTCGGGGTCGCGGAGCGAGAACTCCATCGTACGGGTGTCCGGATTGAGATGCGGCTCCTCTTCGAGCCGCTCCGCGATACGCCGGGCTCGCTGCAGCGCCGCGTCCAGATCGTCCACGCGAAAGAACAGCAGGAGACCGTTGCCGGGCGGTCCGCTATCGGGACTGATCAGCGAGGGATGTTCGTGCTCACCCCACGCGTGCAGGCACAGCAGGACGGTTCCGTCGGAATCCCTAAGCTGCCCGAAATAGCCGTGGTCGGGCGGCACGAACGGCTGACCGAAGAGCTGCTGATACCAGGCGAGGCTCCGGGCCACGTCGCGTACGCCAACGATCGTCCAGAGCCTATTCATGCCAAAACCCCTGTATCCAGCGGATCAGCAGCGGGCGTTCCGTCCGAAGACGTCGGAGGGTTTCATCGCGATGCTCCGCGATCTCACCGGGCCCAAGCCTAATCACTCGGCCCGCATGTCATCAAGCCGGTCGCCGTCACGGCGAGCAGACGACATCGTTCCCGATCGCGCCGATCGGCCTGATGGCCGCGTCGCTCAGGCGGATGCTTGCGAGCAGGTCGGGCGAAACCGCGAAGTCCTCCGCGAGCCCGAAGACGCGATCGAAATTCCCGTCGGCGAACGCGAGACGGAAGACAGACCGGCGGGTGGTCGCATCCGATGGGGCGATGCGCGTTCCTGCCCAGGCGGTTCGGCCCCGGAGGACGTCAGCGTTTGCGCTTTGCTTCGGCCGCAAGACTCTTCGGCGTCTTGTCGGCACGGATTGCCTTGAGCGAAGGATGGCGCAGGAGATGCTGCGAGCCGAGTCCCTGATGGAAGACCTCGGCGACGATGGTCGGCTTGACCCAATGCGCCTTGCGGCGCGTGGCAGCATCCATGAATGCGACATTGGCAGTCGGCGTCTTCACCTCGTGCGGGCGCAGCTGCCTGGCGAGCGTGCGCAGCAGCTCGTCGTTGAAGCCCGTGCCGACGCGCCCGACGTAGATCCATTCGTCGTCGACCCGCGACGCGAGCATCAGTGCGCCGACGCCGACGCGGCCGCCTTCGGGATCGGTGTAGCCGACGACGGCGAACTCGTCCGAGAGTCGCGCCTTGACCTTGACCCAGTCGCCGTTGCGCGCGCCGTACCGATATGGGCTGTCTACGCGCTTGCTGACGATGCCTTCCCAGCCCGCCTTCACGGCTTGCGCATACAGCGCGGCGCCATTGCCGACCTGATGCGCCGAATACGCGAGAAGCCTGCTGCGCGACTTCCTGAGGACTGCCTCGAGGCGCGCCTTGCGCTCGATGAGCGCAAGCGCGTGAAGATCGTCGCCCTGCAGGTATGGCGCATCGAACAGCATGTAGCGGAGCGGCGCCTTGTTCTCGGCGCCGAGCCGGCCCTGCAGCGCGTTGAAATCGGAACCTGTCCCGGTCGGAACGATCATCTCGCCGTCGAGCTGCGCGCTGTCGAGCTTGAGCGAGGCCACCGCCCTGGCGAGCTCGGGGACCTTGTCCGTCCACTCGATTGCGTTGCGCGACCAGAGGCGCACGTTGCCGTCGACGACCGTGGCCACGATGCGATAGCCGTCCCACTTCACTTCGTGAAGCCACGAATCGCCGGACGGCGCGGTCTTGACGAGCTTGGCGAGCTCGGGAGCGAAGGCCTGGCTTTTCATTGGGGGCCGGCCGTCCGACCCGCGGGTGCTGCGTTCATGGCGCGAAGTCTTCGTCGATAGTCGGTGAAACACAAGATGCGGGCCGCTCACGATGACAGGCCGCCGCATCGATGCTGCGTTTAGCGCGGCTTGGCGGATTCGCAGCGACGCTTCCGTCCTGCGCTCGCGCGATACTTTCCTGCTCCTGCACGCCGCCGCCGGATCACGCGCAACTAACGTGGCAAGGCGTATCCTGCGGTCAGCGCTGAGAGATGCCACGTGTCTCGCGACGAAAGCGCCTCAGTCCTGCGGTTCCCTGCCTAACGCCCCTGAGATCGCGCTCTTGATCCATCGAGAGCCTCGGCTTCGGCCGTCTTCGTTCCGGTCAGCGGAGCGAACCATCAGGAAAACAATCCCATGAACAACTCCAACGTTTCGGCCATGCCGCAGACCAATCTCGTCGATACCGTCGCCACGCAGGGCACGCTCAGCACCTTCAGCAGGGCGATTGCGGCCGCCGGCCTCGGCAGCGTCCTCTCGGGACCGGGTCCGTTCACCGTGTTCGCGCCGACCGACGCCGCCTTCGAGAAGCTTCCGGCAGGTCAGCTCGACAACTGGCTGAAGCCGGAAAACAAGGATCAGCTGATCTCGGTCCTGAAGTACCACGTCTCTGCGGGGCGGGCCACGGGTCAGGACGTCGGAAAGCTCAACCAGACCAAGACCGTCAACGGCCAGTCCGCTCGCATCAAGCGCGCGGGTGACGGCATCATGATCGACGATGCCACGATCACGATGCGTGACCTCGGCTCCAGCAATGGCGTCGTCCATGTCATCGATCAGGTGCTCGTGCCGACCACGCACTAGACCTTGCATGCCGGGGCGGGCCGCGAGGCTCGCCCCGACTGTTCGAACGCCCGGAAGTCCCGTGAGGCTCGAACCATGAGCGCCCTTAGAAAGCCCGAACCGACCGATTATCACTTCTCGTTCTGCAGC
>CALFNI010000430.1 GCA_937902695.1 uncultured Rhodanobacteraceae bacterium | reverse complement strand
CGGCCTGCTCGAACGCGCCGAAGATGCGCGCCTGCGCCTCGAGCGGAATGCCGATGCCGGTGTCGCGCACGGAGAAGTGCAGCAACGCCTTTTCCTCGTCGGCCGCGTTCTTGCGCTCGACGTGCACCTGCACGCTGCCTACTTCGGTGAACTTGATCGCGTTCGAAACGAGGTTGACGATGATCTGGCGCAGGTGATCGATGTCGCCGTGGAGCCGCGTCGGAACGCTCGGCGCGACCTTGAGCTCGAACGCCACGTTCTTGCGCGCCGCGACCGGCTGCAGCATGAGCTGGATGCCGCCGAGCAGCTCGCCGAGATCGAAATCGGCTTCGCTGATCTTGAGCTTGCCGACTTCGATCGCCGAGATGTCGAGCACGTCCTCGACGAGCGTCAGCAGCGTCTTCGCCGAGGTCTGGATGACGTCCGAGCACTCGCGCTGCTCGCCGGTGAGGCGCGTCGTCGAGAGCAACTCGGACATGCCGACGATGCCGTTGAGCGGCGTGCGGAACTCGTGGCTCATGTTCGCGAGGAACGAGCTCTTCGCGTCGTTCGCGCGACGCGCTTCCTCGGTCGCGCGCGTCAATGCGCGCAGCAAGGAGGCGAGGTAGAGCGGAATCGCGGCGAGGCCGCCGAGAAGGCCCCACGACAGCGCCTGGTTCTGCTGCCAGAACGGCGTCGTCAGGACCACCGCGAGGAACGAGACGCAGGCGAGGCTGACCGCCGCAAGCAGGTAGCGCGGCCCGTAGCGAAGACCGTTGCCGATCGTCACCCACATCATGATGACGTAGAGCGGCGCCAGCTCCTGCCCCGAGAGCATCATGATCGCGCCCATCATCGAGTAGTCGGACAACATGCCGACCGTGCGCCGGACGTGCGAGACGCCCGGACGCATCGTGAGCCAGATCAGGATGCCGGCGCCGACGAAGGCGTCGATGAGAACGTACTTGAAGGCCGTCGTGACGATCGTCGTGTGCGCCGACGCCGTCGAGAGGAGCCCCATGAGGTAGATCAGGAAGAGGCAGACGATGACGATGCGGACGATCGCCTGCTCGTGCTCGGAGTCCGGGCGCTTGGCGTAACGCGCCTTGATGGCGGTCAGCAGCGCACTCATGGACTGGACTTCCGACATGCTGCGCTCCCTGCGCTTTGCGGCCGCTTACACGCCCAAGCCGGGCGGCGCCAGCTTGGCGTGCAGGATATCGAGGATTCGAGCTTGATTGGCGAGGAGCACATCTACGCAAGAAGGATCAAAAAGCGTGCCACGGTTCGCCTGAACGTAATCGAAGGCCTCGTCGGCGCTCCAGGCCCGCTTGTAAGGCCGCTCCGAAGTGAGCGCGTCGAAGACGTCGGCGACGGCAACGATGCGGGCCGGGAGCGGGATGTCCTCGCCCTTGAGGCCGTCCGGGTAACCTGATCCGTCCCAGCGCTCGTGATGCCGGAGCGCGATCGTGGCGCCCATCTGCACGAACCGGCTCTGGCTGTCGCGCAGGATCTCGTAGCCGATCAGCGGGTGCCGGCGCATGACCGCGAACTCCTCGTCGGTCAGGCTGGACCGCTTCAGGAGCACGGCGTCCGGGATGCCGATCTTGCCGATATCGTGCAGCGGCGCGGCCAGCGTGATCGTGCGGGCCTCTTCCTCGGGCACGCCGAGCGCCTCGGCGATCAGCTCCGCATAGTGCGACATGCGCAGGAGATGGATGCCGGTGCCGAGGTCGCGGTATTCGATCGCCTTGGCGAGCCGGAACAGCGTCTCGCGCTCGCGCTCCTCGACTTCCTGCATCGAAGCCAGGACACGTTGCTCCAGCGAGCGGGCGCGCTCCTTGACGGACTCGCCCTGCTGGCGCATTTGCAACAAATTCTTGCAGCGCGAGCGCAGCTCGCGGGGCCGGACCGGCTTGACCAGGAAGTCGATCACACCGGCTTCGAGCGCGGCCTGGCGCACCGGTTCATCCCCGACGACGCTGATAAGGACGATCGGAACGTCACGACGTGACAGCGAACGTCGGAAGCGGCGCGCGAACTCGAGCCCGTCCATCTCGGGCATTCGGTAATCGAGCAGGAGCAGATCGGCGCCGTTGCCTTCGGACCAGCGCAGCGCCTCGACCGGATTGCCGAAGTCGGAGACCCGGATCCCGGGTCCGATGCCCTCCACGACGTGCCGAAGCATCGTCCGCGCGGAAGGCTGATCGTCGACGATAAGTACGTTCACAAGTTCTCCGCGATGATGCTCCGGTCGCCCCTGTCGGCCCCCGGTTGCCCGGCCGCCCGACCGATCCTCGCGGATCCCGGCACATCAAGCTGTACGCACGCGGAGACGTCCCTCCGGAACGGCATCGCGGCGTGGCTGAGCTAGGCTAGCACACTCGCCGAGCGCCGGCGTGTGGCCCTGGCGTGAATCAGGTGGTTCGGGCCGGTTTCTGCCGTCGAGCCGAGGAACGCTCTTCCCTTCCCC
>CALFNI010000429.1 GCA_937902695.1 uncultured Rhodanobacteraceae bacterium | reverse complement strand
CGGTGACGTTGAGGAAGGTCTCCTGCTGGCCGGCGAACGAGGCGTCCGGCAGGTCTTCGGCGGTCGCCGACGAGCGCACCGCGACGGCGATGTCGTCCGCCCCGGCATCCTTGCAGAGTTTCGCGTACGCATCGCGAATGGCCTTGTCGAGATCGGCGGGGAGCCTGGTGTCGATGATCCGGCCGCGGATCTCCTTGCCGGCAGCCGTCAGCGCGTCGACGTCCTCGACATCGAGCCCGGCGAGCCGCTCCTGGATCTTCGCCGCGAGCCCGGTGTTCACGAGATGATCGCGGAATGCGTCCGCCGTCGTCGCGAAGCCGCCCGGCACCGAGACGCCGAGCCGGGCGAGATTGCCGATCATCTCGCCGAGCGAGGCGTTCTTGCCGCCGACCTTGCCGAGATCGGACATGCGCAACGCGTCGAGCCAAAGCACCAGTTCGCTCAAAGGGAATCTCCGGCAGAATGCAAGCGTGGGATGCAAGCGTGCGGGGATGCCCCGCAAGAACCCGTGATTTTCGGGCTTTCTGCGGGGCGAGACAAGGCTGGCTCGAGAGTGCCGATTCGAGCGGCCGATGCCGCGCGAGCGGGCTTTCCGTAGACTGAAGGCCAGCCTCGGGTCGGGATGCCACGCCATGCGCCGCACGATCTACTACGTTTCCGACGGCACCGGCATCACCGCGGAGACGATCGGCCACAGCGTGCTGACGCAATTCGACGGCGTCGATTTCCAGACGTTCCGCATTCCGTTCGTCGACGACGAGGCGAAGGCGCGCTCGGCGGCGCTGCGCATCAAGACCGCATACGCGCAGAACGGCGTCCGGCCGATCGTCGTCAACACGATCATGGACCAGAAGCTCTCGGACATCGTCGCCGAGAGCGGCGCCTTCATGCTCGACGTGTTCGCGCCGTTCATCGAGCCGCTCGAGGTCGAGCTCCAGGCCAAGCGCTCGCCGCGCGTGGGCAAGGCGCACGGGCTGACCAATTTCGGCGAGTACGAGGCGCGCATCAACGCGACCAACTACGCACTGACGCACGACGACGGCGTCGACGTGAACTACGGCGATTCTGACCTCATCCTCGTCGGCGTCTCGCGCGTCGGCAAGACGCCGACATGCCTCTACATGGCGCTCCATTACGGCGTGAAGGCGGCGAACTATCCGCTGACCGAGGAGGATCTCGAACGGCTCGAATTGCCCAAGCGCCTCGTGCCGTATCGCAAGCGGCTCTATGGCCTCTCGATCGACCCGACGCGTCTGGCGCAGGTGCGTCAGGCGCGTCGGCCGAACAGCAAGTACGCCACGATCGAGCAATGCCGCTGGGAACTCGGTCAGGCCGACAAGCTGTTCCGGCGCGACGGCATCGCGGTGCAGAACACCACGCACACGTCCATCGAGGAGATCGCGAGCAAGATCCTGGCGGCGCTCGGTATCGAGCGGCACATGTTCTGAGGCGCGGCTGAATCGCGACCCGGTCGCTGACCCGTGCGCGGATTTTCATTCTAATCCCGTTGCCGGCGGCGGATAAGACTAGGTTTCGTCCGGGTCCGCCCCTATGATCGGTCCATGTCGTTAGTCCTCGAAAAACCGCATGACGTCCTGCCGGGCCGTTTCGCCTGGCTGATGGGGCTTTATGCGGAGAACTACCATCGCCTCAACCGCATGTTCGCGCCGGGACGCCTCGCCGTCGGGAGCTACCTCTCCTCGCTCGACGACGGCCTGGACGTCCGCCTCGACGTGCTCGAGCGCCATCGCTACACGCTCGACCTGCACCTGACCTACTGCTTCGTCGACGGCGAAACCGGTGAGCTGGCGCCGTCCGCGCAGCTTCGCATGTATCACGACGCGCACATGGCCGAGGTCATGCACTGCCATGCCGATCGGCGTCTCGCGCGTGCGATCGGTCCGCTTCGCCCCGCGCGCAGCATCTTCCAGCAGCGGCTTCGCATGAGCTCATTCTTGAACCGCTGGCTCGAATACCTGGCCGAGCAGGGGCATTCGATCGGCACGCTGGAGCCGCTGACCGGCGCATCGGCCAACGCATCGTTGCTCGTTCCGGCACCAGAGATTCCCCGACGCGCGACCGGCTGAAGCGGGTCCGCCGCCGTCGCTGAGGTGAATCACCCAGAGTCGGCTTGACACCCCGTCGCCCAGCGGCGGTAATCGCTGCATGAAAAGCAGGGGCAGCCCCGACGGCTTTCGGCTGCGCGCGACAGCGCTCGCGTGCGCGCTCGCGCTTGCGTGCGCGACGCCGGCGGGCGCGGTCGAAAGCGCGATCGTCGTCAGCCCGGTTGCCAGCACCGGCGCCGACATGGGGTACGGCGTCGGCATCGATGGCACGACGCTCGCGCTTGGCGCGCCAGGCGAAAACGATGCGGCAGGCGCCGCCTATGTCGTCGACTGCTCCGCGCTGCCGTGCGGCGTGCCGCTGCGCATCGCGCCCGCGGAGCTCGTGGCCGGCGACGCATTCGGCACTGCGCTCGGCGTATCGGGCAGCACGCTCGTCGTCGCGGCCGCAGGCGCGGTGCCCGGCGCGGCATACGTCTTCGTCGGCGACGGCGTCGGCTGGTCGCAGCAGGCAATGCTCGTGCCGAGCGGCCCCTCCAGCGGAGAACGTTTCGGCCAGTCGGTTTCGGTGTCCGGCGATCGTGTCGCGGTCGGTGCGGGCCGCATCGGCGTCGACGGCACGGGCGCCGTCTATGTCTTCGCGCGGAGCGGCACCGTCTGGACCGAGGACGCGAAGCTGACGGCGGCCGACGGCGCGCCGTTCGACGCGTTCGGTACGAGCGTCGCGCTCGACGGCGATACCTTGCTCGTCGGCGCGCCCTTCAATGCATCGGACGCGGCGGGCGCGTATGCGAACGGTGCCGTCTACGTGTTCGTGCGCGGCGCCGGCGGCTGGACCGCGCAGGCGAAACTGACCGCGGCCAGCGCGAACGGCGATCTCTTCGGCTATGCCGTCGATCTCGCCGGAGACCGCGCCGTGATCGGCGCACCGTCCGCAGCCGACGCGCAGGGTCAGGCCTACGTGTTCTCGCGCAGCGGAACGACGTGGTCGCAGGATGCGCTGCTGACGACCGCCACGGGCGCCGCCGGCGATCAGCTGGGCTGGTCGGTCGCGCTCGGCGACGACAGCATCTTCGTCGGCGCGCCGTTCGCAGGACAGGCCAACGGTGCGGCGTGCGGCGCGAGCTACGCGTTCGATGCGGCATCGCTCGGCGAAACCGGCGGCACGACGATCATCGCGCCGATCGCCGAAGATCTCGCCGGATGGTCGGTCGCCGCGAGCGGCGTGCGCTGGGTCACGAGCGCGCCCGGACACGTCGTCGGCAACCTCGTGCATGCCGGCGCCGCGTACTGGTTCGATCCGACCGTCACGATCTTCCACGCCGGCTTCGACGCACCGGGCGCATGCATCGCGCCGGAGAACGTCTCGCCGCGGATCGCGCGCTGACGCCGTCGCGGCGTCGTTCGACTCAGTCCATCAGGCCGTGACGCGCCGCGTAGCGGATGAGCTCGGCCGTGTTGCGCGCGCCGAGCTTGTCGAGCACTCGGAAGCGATGATTCTCGGCCGTCTTCGTGCTGGTGCCGAGCTGGCGCGCGATTTCCTTCGTCGTCATGCCTTCGACGATGAGATGGAACACCTCGCGTTCGCGCGAGGTGAGGTCGCGGTACGGGTCTTCGAGCTGCGCATGCGGCTTCTGCACCTGCTGCGCGAGCACCTTCGATGCGTGCGTGCCGAAATAGCCGCGGCCGCCGGCGAGCGCGCGCACGGCCGCGAGCATCTCGGCGCTGGCCGAGTCCTTGAGCAGGAATCCGGCCGCGCCGGCGCGGACCACGTGCATGACGTACTCTTCTTCCGCGTGCATCGTCAGGACGAGGATGCGCGTCGATTCGAGCTCCTTGGTCAGGCGCCGCACGACCTCGATGCCGTTGAGCTTTGGCATCGAGATGTCGACGACGACGACGTCGGGCTGCGTCTTCAGCGCCAGATCGACCGTCGTGATGCCGTCGGCCGCCTGGGCGACGACCTGGCAGTCGCCGCTGCCGTTGAGCAGGGCGACGAGGCCATCGCGCACGATCGTGTGATCGTCGGCGACGAGAACGCGGATTGGCTTCACGGCGCGGCCTCTCCCTCGAGTTGTGGAACCAGCACGCGCAATTGCATGCCTTCGCCCGGCCGCGACACGACCGTGAAGCGTCCGCCGAAAAGACGCACGCGCTCGCGCATGCTCGCCAGGCCCGTGCTGTGGCCGCCGCTCGCCTTCGCGAACGCGGCGTCGACGTCGACACCGCGGCCATCGTCGACGATGAGGAACTGCAGCCACTGATCCTGCCGCTGCGCGAGCCGCACGACGACGTGCTTCGCCGCGGCGTGCTTGAGGACATTCGTGAGCGCTTCCTGCGCGACGCGGAAGATCAGCGTCGAGATGTCGCCGTCGATCGGCCCCGGCACGGCGACGTCGACCTCGACTTCGTAGCCGCCGCTCTCGGCCGAGTGGCGCGCAAGCCAGTTGAGCGCGGCCTCGAGCCCGAGATCGTCGAGGATCTGCGGGCGCAGCAGGCGCGACAGCGCGCGCGTTTCCTGGATCGCGCTGTCGCAGATTTCCAGCGCCTGGCAAAGCGGCGTCGACGCATCGCCGCAGCCGCCGCCCGCGCGCGCGAGCGCATCGAGCCGATGTTTCAACGCCGTCAGTTGCTGGCCGATGCCGTCGTGCAGCTCGCGGGCGAGCCGGCGGCGTTCGTCTTCCTGCACGCGCCAGACCGAGCGCGCGAGCTGCTTGAAATGCTGCTCGCCGGCGTGGAGCTGCGCGAAGAGGCGCTCCTGCTGCTCGCGAAGACGCGCGAGCTGGTCGCGCACCGATCCGTCGGTGCCCTGGGAAACCTGGACTTTTGCTTCATTCATTCGCAGCTGCCACATCGAAACCGAATGCACCGGCGAGCTTCGGCAACGTCGTCCGCTGCGCGTCCGGCGCGTTCCTGACGAGGTCGTCGTAAGCCGCTCGCGCGGCGCGGCTCGCGTCGCCCGCATCGCCCGTTCCACGCAGCGCGTTCGCCGCGAGCGCGTGGATCTCGAACGCGCGCACGTAGGCGGGCAGTCGCGCCAGTTCGCTACGCGCGGTCCGGTAGTCCGCGGCGGCGCCGGCGCCGTTGACGGCGATCGCCGTCTCGAAGAGACGCAGGCGAAGCGGGACGCTCGCGTATTTGGCGACGCCGGCGCGGATCGTCGCGAGCTCGGCGGTCGCGTCCTTGTGTTTCTTCTGGGCGTGCAGCGCTCGCGCACGGAGGAGGCGCGCCGTGAGCTCGGTGCCGTAGCTGTGCGCTTCCTGCGCCGCAGCGACGGCGGCGGTCGCCTTCGCGAGCGCCTCGGTCGCATCGCCGCGGAACCCGGCGATCTCGCCGAGCCGCGTCAGCAGGATCGCGGCCTGCTCGCTGCTGGCGACGTTGTCGCCGGTCAGGCCGTCGAGTGCCGCGGCGGCGCCGTCGGCATCGCCGACGTCGAGCAGGATCGCCGAGCGGAGCAGCTGCATCTCGACGACGCCGCGGCGATCCTCGCGCTTCTCGAAGATCGATGCCGCGCGCGACGCCCGATCGAGCGCGCTCGTCGTTGCGCCGGTGAGGCTGTCGAGCTCGGCGAGCGAGGAGAGGCTCGTGCTCTGCTCCTCGGCCATCTGCAGGCTTTCGGCGTCGTGCAGCGCCTGCTCGAGGGCCTGCCGCGCCGAGACGAAGTCGCCGCGCGCGATCTGCGCGAGCGCGCCGCCCTGGCGCGCCTGCACGAGGCCGACCTGGTCCTGGATCTTCGAGTAGATGACGGCGGCCTGGTCCCAGTACGTCTGCGCGTTGTCGAACTCGCCCACCTGGTAGAACGCGAAGCCGACATTGAGCATGCTCTGGCCGATCAGGCGCGGATCGCGCAGCGACTGGCGCAGGTTCAGCGCTTCGCGATAGGCGTCGAGCGCCTTGCGGAACTCGCCGCGTTCCTCCTCGAACACGCCGACGTCGTTGACGAAATCGGCCATCGCCTTCGGGTTGCCGGTGCTTTCGACGAGCGGGCGCGCCGCCTTGAGCGATGCATCGGCGCCCTTGAAGTCGCCCTGCAGCGCCTGGATGCTGGCGAGGTTGCGCAGGCTGCCGGCTTCGCCTTCGGCGTCGCCGAGCTTCCTGCGCAGGTCGATCGCGGTCCTGAAGCTCGAGTCCGCGTGATCGAGCTGGCCGAGATTCTGGTAACCGACGCCGAGCGCATTGGTGACGTTCGCCTGCATGCGCTCGTCGCCGAGGCGGTTCGCCTTCACCTGCGCGAGCGAGAGGTAGTCGTCCACGGCGCGTTTGGAATCGCCCTTCATGATCGAGTACATGCCGAGCGCGAACCATGCGTCGACGTCGAGCGGGTCTTCCTTGACGACCGTGTCCAGCGTCGTGATGGCTTCGTCGAGCTTGCCGGTCTCGCTCTTCGCGCGCGCGAGCAGCACGCGCACGACGTGATCGCCCGGCGTCGCCTCGGCGAGGTCGGCGAACTGCTTCGCGGCGGCCTCGTGATTGTCGAGCAGCAGGTCGGCATACGCATGCACGCGGCGCTGGTCGCGCGTCGCCTGCGCCGATGCGGGGAATGCGTCGCTCGCTTCGCGGGCGAGCGCCGCGGCGTCGGCCGTCGGCCGGTTGCGGTCGAAGAGGCGAAGCGTTTCCCACCACAGGACCGGATCGCGGCTCTGCCGCACGGACGCCCGCAACGCATTCGCGTCGGCATCCGTAACCGCGGTCAGCCCATGCACGTGGCCGGCGAGACGCACGATGGCGGCGTCGGGCCATGCCATGGGCGCGGTCTCGGTCCGGCCGAGCTCGCGCTCGAGCGACGCTTGCAGCGTGCGCATCGCATCGGCGATGCCGGCGTCGGCGAACGGTTCCGAGGACGCGCGCCACGCGGGTTCGGTCTCGCCCGACGTCCAGATCGCATAGCGAAGCGTATGCGTGCCGTCGCCGCGCCTCTGGAGATCGACTTCGAGCAACCGACGCGCGTTCAGCGTCTCCGCGACGCGCTCGCGCTGGCGGCGCGTGGCCTGCGCGTCGTAGCCGAGCTCGGCGAGCGCGCGATCGACCTGGCGGACGTCGGGCGTGCGCAACGTCGAGATGTTCGTGAGCGCTGCCGTGACGTAGCGTCGCACGCCTTCGGCGAGGTCGGGATCGGCATCGTCGCCATTGGCGACGGCGAGCGGCATGACCGCGATGTCGAGCGCGCTGGCGACGCGCACCGCGACGGGCGCCGCCGGCGACCGAAGATAGAACTCGGTGCCGATCGCGCCGACGCCGATCACCGCCAGTGCCGCAGCGACCGCGAACAGGCGGCCCGGCCGCATCTTGCGCCGCACGCGGCGCTCGTCGATCGCCTTGACGACGTCCTCGGCGGTCTGGAAGCGGCGGCTCGGTTTCAGCTCGAGCAGGCGCGAGCAGAGCCGCACCGCGAACGCGGGCAAGTCGCTGCGCACCGTATCGGCGGACGGCGGATCGCGCACGATGCGCTGCGCGAGCATTTCCGCCGGCGTGCCGCCGCGGAACGGCAGCGTGCCGGTCAGCATTTCGAAGAGGATGAGCCCGAGCGCGTAGAGATCGCTGCGGCCATCGACCGGATCGGCGCGCGCCTGCTCGGGCGAGAGGTATTCCGGCGTGCCGATGACGACGCCGGATACCGTGATGCCGGTCGAGCCGGCCGAGCGCGCGACGCCGAAGTCGGTGATGCGCGCTTCGCCGTCCTCGGTCATCAGCACGTTCGCGGGTTTCAGGTCGCGGTGCACGACGCCGCGCTGGTGCGCGGCGGCGAGTCCGAGCGCGAGCTGGCGCACGATCCTGATCGCGTCTTCGGGCGGCAGGTGTCCCTTCGTGTCGAGCAGCCGCTCGAGCGAATGGCCCGGCACGAAATCCATGCTGATCAGCCAGACCTCGCCGTGCCGGACGAGGTCGTGGATGCGCACGACGTGCGGGCTCGACACCTGGCGGGCGAGCAAGAGCTCCTGCCGGAAGCGCTCGAACGCGTCGTGGCGGCTCGCGAGCTCAGGCCGCAGCAGCTTCAGCGCGACGTCGACATCGAGCTCGGTGTCGTGCGCATGGTAGACCACGCCCATGCCGCCCATGCCGAGCAGGCGCACGATGCGGAAGCGGTCCGCGACGACGTCGCCCGGACGAAGCTCGGCCATCGTCAGCATGCCGGTGACGGTGGCGCCGCCGGAATAGTGCGGGGCGATCGTTCGGCCGGCGGTCATCCGCCGAGGCCCTTCGCGTCGGCGGCATCGCTCCACACCGGCACGTCGCCGGCGCGGAACGCCGGCGCCGGACGCGAGCCGTAGAACGATTCCATCGTGCTGAGCTTCGCATCGATCTCGATCGCCGTGAGCGCGGCGGACGCGCGCTCGGCGAATGCCTTCAGGAGATCGGCGTCGAGCTCCGAGAAGATCTTTGCCTCGTCGTCGGTGTCCGCGTACGCGACGCCGAGCAGTCGGCTCTCGTCGAGCAGCGGAAAGCTGACGAGCGCGCGGATGCCGCGCGCGACGATGCTGGCCTTGTCCCGGAGCGAATCGCGGTCGCGCCGGTCGGAGAGATACACCGCGCGCCGCTCGCGGATCGAGCGATCGACCGCGCTGCGGCTGCCGGAAAATGCGGCGCCGCCGAGATCGGACGCATCCATCGCGTGGCATGCGCGCACGCGAAGGCTGCCGGCGCCGTCGGCGACGAGCAGGAATCCGCGCCGGCATTCGGCGATCTCGACGATGCCGCGCAGGAGCGTGTCGACCAGCGTGTCGACGCTGTCGCTCGTCGCGATGCGGTTGATCCACAGCTGCGAGGATTGCCGGCGGTGCTGCGCGCGCTCGCGCAGGTGCGCGACCGCTTCGGGGTCGACGCGCTCGAACTCGCAGAAGACGTCGCCGATCGCGAGCCACTGGCTCGGCGCGAGCTCGGCGTCCCGGACCCGGTTGCCGTCGACGCGGATGCCGTTCTTGGAGCCGAGATCCTCGATGCGCCAGTGCCCGTCGGCCGCCTGCGCGATGCGCGCGTGCCGGCGCGAGACCGAGTCGTGGGCGAGCACGCAGTCGTTCTCGGGCGCGCGGCCGAGCGTCAGCGCGGCGCCGTCGTCGAGGACATGGATCGCCACGGCCTGCGTCGGGACATGGATGGAGAGCTTCGCAGGCACGGCAGCGTCAAGGCTGGCCGCTGAGGCGGCCCATCATGAAGCGCAGCGCGTTCGTGTTGCCGACGAGATCGCCTTCGACGTTGTCGAGATCGCGCGCGGAACGCCAGACGTTCGGCAGCGATGGGCCGCCGTAATCGACGCAATGCTGATCGAAGATCGCGAGGCGCGCGATCGCGTCCGGGTAGTTGCGCGCGATGTATGCCGCGTGGCTGAGGGCGAGATCGACCGTCAGCGCCTGGCGCGCGGTCGGGCTCATCGACGAGCCGTCGATGCGGTTCTGCAAGGTCGTGTATTTGTCTTCGCAGTCGTCGGAATAGGTCGGGTTCGAATCGGCGACGATCACGAACTCCGAGAATGCGCCGGTGCGGCCGCGCGAGCGCACGCTGCCCTGCGTGACCGAATCGGTGACGTCGTGGAACAGCCCGCCGAGCGAGGCCTTCATGAGGCGGTACGGGCCGCTCGGCGTGTAGACCAGGTCCCCGGTATCGAACGTCACCTCGTAGTGGTTCTGGAAGGTGAGGCCGCACGCCGCCGGCGGCTCGACCGTGACGCGGACCGGAAACGCCGGATCGATCGCCTGATGGGTCTGATGCGGGAGGCGCGAATCGATGTTGGCGATCTCGTTCGCGTCGAGCACGTCGGCGGTGAGGCCGAGGCAGGGGACGGTGAGGTTCTGCAGGCCCTCGGCCTCGAACTCGAGCTCGAACTCTGCCGTGTAGTGACCGCCGCCCGGATTGACGAGCGTGATGTCCGCCTTCGCCTTGCGGCCGTCGACGATCGTCACGACGACGCTGTCGCCCGCGACTGCGGCCGACGCGAATGCAGTCAGCATCCACGCGCCCGTCAGAAGCGCGATCAGTCGCCAGCGTCCGAAATCGTTCACCCTGCCTCGCTCCGGCGCACCGGCGCCGCTCGTGCCGCATCCCGGGATTCCGCGATGGCGATCCTTCGCGACCCACACTAATGCACGCCTTCCCGCGAGTCGATAGCCGCTGCCGCGCGCGCGAGGGTGCTGGGCGTACGCACGCCGCCCGAATGGGTGAAACCACCCAGCCGTCCGCTCCGGACGGCATCGGCGTCGGCGTCGGCGCGCGGCCGGCGTGGCCGGGTTCGATTGCCCTGCGCGCGACACGTCGAGGCCGCGTTGGGTAGCGAGCGTCCGCTGCGATGGGTGTTAGACCTCATTGCCGCATGAACGCGTGCTCGCGACGATGGTGCCGCTGATCATGGAGGTGGTGGTAGCGGCAGTGGACACGGACGTCATTGAGTGAGCATCGCCGCGCGAACCTCTCCTCGCGCGGCGATGTGATCGGGTAGAGGGTCCGGCAACTCCCCATCCGGGCTCGCTTGACGCGGGAGGCTCCCCCGGCTCCGCGTCGCTGAAGGTGGGCTGCGATGTCCCTCGGTCGCAGCCCACCTCAGCACTTTCTGGCTCGCCGAGCGCGCAATCGCGGCGGACGATCGGCGCAGATCAGTGGACATGCGGCGCGGCATTGCCGTAAATCCGCTTTTGACGGCACCGGCTCCGGTGTATCGTGTGCGCATGGCTGCTTCGCCGCGCATCCCGCCGCCGCCGATGCCACAGGTCGACTGGTCCTCGTCGACGGCATACCTTCGCTCCTGTCACGAATGGCTCGACGCGATGGAGCGCTGGCGCATCGAGACGCTTCCCGAGTGGATCGCGCAGACGCGCAAGTACCTCCTCGAGCACGCGCTGCTCAATCCCGACAATCCCGTGGTGCTGCCCGACCCGCGCGCGGAAACGCGCCGCATCGGCGATCAGCCGCTCGATCTCGTGACCGAGATTCGCCTGCCCGCGGTCGATTGAGCCTGGGGCCGCGAGCGCGCCAGGCGCTCATCCGACTGAAGTTTTTGGTGTCGCTGTTGACGGAGCGAGGTCGCGTCTCTATCCTTCCGCGCCTCTCTCGGGGCCATAGCTCAGCTGGGAGAGCGCTACAATGGCATTGTAGAGGTC
>CALFNI010000428.1 GCA_937902695.1 uncultured Rhodanobacteraceae bacterium | reverse complement strand
GCCCAGCCGGCGTGGTGGAAGAAGTGCTGGGCGGCGGTCGGCACGTCGATGTCGGCCGTCAGTGCCGAACCGCCGATGCTGCGAAGATCGACGTGCACGGTCTTGTGCGCGATGGCGCCCTGCATCTTCGCAATGCGTCCGGCGGCCTCGAGCTCGGAGAGATGCCGCTGGCCGTAGTCGACGCTGAGCGCATGGCAGGCGAATCCCTGCTCGCGCGCGAGCGCGAGCGTCACGGCCGAATCCATGCCGCCGGAGACGAGCACGACCGCCTTTCGCGTCGACTCGCTCATGTGCCCGGCGTCTCGCCCCAGAGCGCCTTGTGCAGCTGCATCTGGAAGCGCACGGGCAGCCGGTCGGCGAGGATCCACTCGGCGAGGTCGCGCGGCGCGAGGCTGGCGTAGACCGGCGAGAACAGCACCTGGCAGCGCGATGCCAGCGCGTGCTCGGCGACGCGTTCGCGCGCCCATTCGTAGTCCGCGCGATCGGCGATGACGATCTTGACCTGGTCGCGCGCGCCGACGTGATCGAGATTCGACCAGAGGTTGCGCGCGACCTCGCCCGAGCCCGGCGCCTTCAGGTCGAGGACCTTGCGCACGCGCGCATCGACCTGAGCGACATCCATCGCGCCCGACGTTTCGAGCGAGACTTCGTAGCCCGCATCGCAGAGCGCGGCGAGCAGATCGACGCAGCGCTTCTGCGCGAGCGGCTCGCCGCCGGTCACGCAGGCGTGGCGGACGCCGTAGTCGCCGACCTTCGCGACGATCTCCTCGATCGTGCGCCATTCGCCGCCATGGAACGCATACGCGGTATCGCACCACACGCAGCGGAGCGGACAGCCGGTGAGGCGGACGAACACGGTCGGCCAGCCGACCGCGTCGGCTTCGCCCTGCAGCGAATGGAAGATCTCGGTGATGCGAAGACGCGCATCGGTGCGCGCGGCGACGCCGGCATCGGCGTCGCGCGCGACGGCTCCGCTCAGCGCCGGCTTTCCGACTTCAGCGCGCGCAGGCGACCCTGCGCGAGGTGCGCCACGGTCGTGTCCGGATACGTCTCCACGACCTGGTTCAACGTGGCTTCGGCTTGATCCCACTGTTTGAGCTCGTACTGGCTGTAGCCGACCTTGAGCAATGCGTCCGGCGCCTTCTGGCTCTCAGGATACCGTTGCAGCAGCGTCTGGAACGATTGCAGCGCGATCTTGTAGTTCTGCGTCACGTAATACGATTCGCCGAGCCAGTAATAGGCATTCGACGCGAGCCCGCTCGACGGGTACTGGTCGAGGAACGCCTGGAAGCGGCGCGCCGATTCGGCGTAACGGCCATCCTTGAGCGCCGCGAACGCCGCATCGTAGGTCGACTGCTCGCCGGCCGCATCGGCCGGCGGCGCGCCCCGATCCTCCACGACACCGCCGCGATCGGGCGGCGGCGCGTCGAGATCGCCGCGCTCGTCGTCGCGAAGCTCGCCGACGTTGCCGCGCGCGTTCTGCGGGACGTCGCGCGCGCCATTGCGTGGCGCGGGCACGTCCGGCTGACCGCCGCTGCCGCCGAGCTGGATGTCCGGCGGCGGCGCATTGTCGCGTGCGTTCGCGCCGACTGCCGGCGGCGGTGCGCCGCCCGGCGCATGGCCTTCAAGGCGGCCGATCCGCGAATCGAGATCGATGTACTGGTCCTTGCTGCGCTGCCTGGCTTCGTCGAGTTGGTGCTTGAGCTCCTCGACCTGGCCCTGCAGCGTCTGCACCTGCTGTTGCAGCGCGTTGTTCTGGTTGACGAGATCGACGGCGTTGACGCCCTGCGCATTCGCCTGCTGCTGCTCGAGACGCTCGACGCGCTCGGCGAGCGAAAGCCGCTGCGCGCTCGCGGGCGAAGCAACGACGGCGGCCCCGAGGACCGCCGCCATCGTCAAGCCCGAGCGCAAACGCTGCGCTACGTTCATTGCACTCACTTGGCGGTGTAGATGATCTCGACGCGACGGTTCTTCGACCAGCACGACTCGTCGTGCTGACGGCAGACCGGGCGCTCTTCGCCGTAGCTCACGACATTGAGCTGCGAGGATGATCCGCCGGCGCCCGACAGCGCGCTCTGCACCGCGTTGCCGCGGCGCTCGCCGAGGCCGAGGTTGTATTCGCGCGAGCCGCGCTCGTCGGCGTTGCCCTCGAGGCGCACGCGCGCTTCGGGGAACTGACGCAGATAGGCGGCGTGGCAGGCGATCTGCGCCTGGAACTCCGGCTTGATGACGGTCTGGTCGAGATCGAAGTAGACGACGCGCTGGCGCAGGCAGGAATCGGTATCGAGGCTCTCGCGCGTGTACTTGCCGGTCGACTCCATGCGCTCGGTCGACGTCACCGCCGGCGCTTCCTCGACGGGCGCGGCCGGCTTGACGGCCTTCTTCGCGCAGGACGCCACGCCCGCGACCATCATGGCTGCAAAAATCACTCGTGCAATATTCTTCATGGGTTGCCCCTTTATCAGTGCAGGATTGAAAGAATCGGGTAGCAAGGCTCTTCGGCTCGCTGGCGTTCAGCCTTCAGCAGCGCTCTTATTGCATAGTCGGATTAACGCTGGCGGAACGGGCCCCAGGCGGGCTCGCGCACATCGCCGTCGGCGAGAACGAGCCGCTGTCTGACACGGCCATCGGCGGATACCGCGTAGAGCACGCCGCGCGTGCCTTCGCTGGTCGCGTACAGGAGCATGCTCCCGTTCGGCGCGAAGCTCGGCGACTCGTCCTGGTTGCCCGGCGACACCAGCGTAGTCTGGTTCGTCGCTCGATCTAGAACCGCAATACGATACACGTTTCCGTTGCCCTGCACCATTGCGAGCTTGATGCCTTTCGCATCGACCACGCTCGCTCGCGCGTTGTATTGACCCTCGAACGTGACGCGGTTCGGATCGCCGCCCGACGGCGACACCTGGTAGATCTGCGGCTTGCCGGCACGGTCGGACGTGAAATAGAGGCTCTGCCCGTCCGGCGCCCACACCGCCTCGGTGTCGATCGCGAAGTGCTTGGTGATCTGCGTCAGCGCGCGGCTGCCGAGATCCATGATGTACACGTCCGGGTTGCCGCCTTTTGACAGCGTCAGCGCGAGCCGCCCGCCGTCCGGCGAGAACGCCGGCGCGCCGTTGATGCCCTTGGACGAGGAGACCTGCTGGCGCGAGCCGGTGCCGAGGTCCTGGATGAAGATCGAGGAGTTGCCGCTCTCGAACGAGTTGTAGGCGAGCTTGCGTCCGTCCGGCGACCACGCCGGCGAGAGCAGCGGCTCGCGCGAGCGCACGACGACCTGCGGGTTGAAGCCGTCGGAATCGGCGACCATCAGCGCGTACTGGATGCTCGGCGACAGGCCCGTCGCCGTGACGTAGGCGATGCGCGTCCAGAACGCGCCGCGCACGCCGAGGATCTTCTCGTAGATGATGTCGGCGATCTGGTGCGCCACGTCGCGGAGCGCGGTGCGCTGGCCGCTGATCGCAAGGCCGGCCATGCGCTGCTGCTTGCCGACATCGAACAGCTCGAACTCGACGCGGACGGCGCCCTCGCCCGCATCCGTCGCGTGGCCGACGACGAGGTAATCCTGTTTCAGGAGCCGCCACGTCGCGAACTTGACGTCGGCCTCGCGCGTCGGCGTCTCGACGATGTCGGTCTTGGGCAGCGTGCGGAACTGGCCCGAGCGCGCGAGGTCGGCGCGGATGACCTCGCCGACGTTCGTATCCGGCGGCAGCCCGCCGCCGTCGAAGCCGAACGGCACGACGGCGACCGGAATCGCCGACGGATTGCCGTTGACGATATCGATGCCGAGCTGCTGCGCGCGCGCCGGCGCCGCCCCGAGCGAGAGGAGCGCGGCGTCACTGGCGAGCACGAGCTCGAGAAACGCGCGAATCAGGATGCTGCTTTGCTGGAGCGTCAT
>CALFNI010000427.1 GCA_937902695.1 uncultured Rhodanobacteraceae bacterium | reverse complement strand
GTTCGATCCGGGCCGGCACGAATCGGCGCGGCCGGTGACCTTCCTCTACAACGGCGGTCCCGGCTCATCGAGCGTGTGGCTGCACATGGGCGCGGTGTCGCCGGTGCGCGTCGAATCGGCCAGCGCGGCCGCGACGCCGCCACCGCCGTATCACCTCGGGCCGAACCCGTACAGCCTGATCGACCGCACCGACCTGGTCTTCATCGACGCGGTCGGCACCGGCTTCTCGACGCCGGTCGGCAAGGCGAAAGGCAAGGATTTCTGGGGCGTCGACGAGGACCTCACCGCGTTCGCCAAGGCGATCACGCGCTACGTGACGATCAACCAGCGCTGGAACTCGCCGAAGTTCCTGTTCGGCGAATCGTACGGCACGACGCGCTCGGCCGGCCTCGTCGACAAGCTGCAAGGGCAGGGCATGGCGTTCAACGGCGTCGTGCTGCTGTCGTCGATCCTCAATTACGCGGCCAACTCGCCGGGCCTGGACCAGAACTACATCGGCTCGCTGCCGACCTTCGCGGCGATCGCCTGGTATCACGACAAGGTGCCGAACAAGCCGGCGAGCATGGAGGCGTTCGTCAACGAGGCGCGCGCGTTCGCGACCGGCGAATACGCGGCCGGGCTCGCCAGGGGCCAGTCGCTGACGCCGGCCGAGGAAGACGCGCTCGCGACGAAGCTCTCGCGCTACACGGGCCTCACGCCTTCCTATCTGAAGGAGGCCAATTTGCGCGTGAGCCAGAGCCGGTTCCGCAAGGAACTGCTGCGCGACGAGCGCCGCACGGTCGGCCGCTACGATGCGCGCTACGAGGGCATCGATCTCGATGCCGCCGGCGAGAATCCGGAATACGACGCATCGGACACCGCGATCGCCGGCGCGTTCACGGCCGCGTTCAACAACTACGTCGAAGGCACGCTCAAATGGCAGAGCGACGTGCCGTACAAGACGACGAGCTTCGACATCATCCGCGCGTGGGACTGGAAGCACGAGCAGCCGGGCTCGCGCTTTCCGCAGCGCGTGCCGTACGTCGCCGGCGATCTCGCGCGCGCGATGCGCGAGAATCCGCGCCTGCACGTGATGTCGGCCAACGGCTATTTCGACCTTGCCACGCCGTTCTTCGCGACCGAGTTCGATCTCGGCCACATGCAGCTCGATCCTTCGCTGCGCAAGAACCTCGAGTTCGTCTACTACCCGTCGGGGCACATGGTGTACCTCAACGTCGACGCGCTCGCGAAGTTCAAGGCCGATCTCTCGGCGTTCTACGATCAGGCGCAGTCGGGCTGATGGTTTTCGCCTCTCCCGCGCTGCCGGAGAGGCCGAGCCGAAGGCGCGGGCCCCGCAAGCGGGAGAAGTGGAATCCGAAGAATGCGGCGAAGGGAGCGCGGTGTACCGGCGTCCTGCCGGCACGCCGCGTTCCGGTCCTGGAGGCACCCCCTTTCTCGCCGCCGAGGTGGCCAGGAGGGAGACAGTTCGAACTCCGTCGAACCGGGCCTCTCCCTCCCGGCCGGGGGGACCGATCGCTTGCCCGCGGGCGAAGCCCGCATGCATCCAGCCTGCCCGCGATCGGTGCCGGCAGATAGCTGTAACTTCTTACAGGTTGGTTGCCCGGGGCCGGTTTCCGGGCCGCTCTCGCGTCGCGTGTAAAGAGACCTTTACAACGTGATCAGCTGCAGCGCGATGGCGCGCGCGACGGCCTGGCGCCGTCCGAACACGCCGAGCTTGCGCGCTGCATTCTCGACGTGAAATACGACCGTTCGTTCGGAAATGCCGAGCAGGCGTCCGATTTCCCAGCCGGTCTTGCCTTCGGCGGCCCAGCGCAGGCATTCGAGCTCGCGCGCGGTGAGGTGCACGTTGCCGCCGGTCTGCGCGGCGGCCGCGAAGCGATGGCCGACCTCGTGCGTGAATGTCGCGAGCAGCTGCACTCCCGCGATCTGCGTCAGCTGCGTCTTGCGATCGACCTTGTCGTCGGAGCCGGCGACGGACAGCAGGCCCCACTGGCAGCCGAGCCCGTGCACCGGCGTCGAAATGCCGGTCTTGAGACCGAAATCCGCAGCGTCCTGGAAGAACGAAGGACAGCGACGATTGCGCTCGGCAAGCGGACCGCTCGCATACCACACGAGCGGCGTCACATGATCGCGGCAATGCGCGACGACCGGGTCGACGCCGAACAGGCCGTTTTCGATGCAGCGCTTGAGCCACGCGGTCGGATACGCGCTGAGCACGTACGGAAACGCGTTCTGCCCGGTCGGATTCGCGGCGTACACCCACGAATCGAAACCGAGGACCTTGACGTACTCGCTGACGGAACGCCGGAGCTCGTCCGGCGTCGTACACGCAAGCAGAGCCTCAAGCGTGTCGAGGTGTGCCCGCATCGATAGCCCCTGAGATTTACGAAAATGGTATCACGAGATGCAAATGCAACTATTACACCTGTGGCGGTCGCACGTGGGGCGGCATCGTCCATACCGTTTTGCCATTGTCCTCGTTTTGCCGGCAAATGCACGTGACATCGGGGTGAATTTCTGCTTGCCGGAATGCTTTTCCTGCGAAGATGGCGCCAAAGCCGCGGCCGCAAGGCCGCGCTCGCCTGAAATCATGGAGCTCGCGCATGCTCGAAGCCGTCCTGTTCACGATGGCGGTGATCGCCGCGCCCGCGGCGGCGGCGCCGCGGGACATCCACAGCTACGCCGAGACGGACAAGGTCGTCGTCAGCGCGGTCGCGCTCGATCTGTCGGTCGACTTCGAGCGCCGCGAGCTCGCCGGCACGGCCGGGCTCGCACTCGACTGGAAAGATGCCGGCGCGCGCACGCTCGTGCTCGACACGCGCGATCTCTCGATCGGGAGCGTCGATGCCGTCGATGCGGCCGGCGCGCAGCATGCCGTGCGATTCTCGCTGCGCAAGCGCGATCCGATTCTCGGCTCGGCGCTCGAGATCCGGCTCGACGCGCCGGCACCGCGCGTGCGCATCCGCTACCACACCTCGCCCGACGCGTCGGGCCTGCAGTGGATGACGCCGGCCCAGACCGCCGGCAAGCAGCATCCTTTCATGTTCTCGCAGTCCGAGTCGATCCATGCGCGAAGCTGGGTGCCGCTGCAGGACACGCCGTCCGTGCGCTTCACCTACACGGCGCACGTGGCGGTGCCGAAGGCGCTGCGCGCGATCATGAGCGCGCCGAACGACGCGGATCATCCGCTCGACGGCGATTTCCGCTTCGCGATGGACAAGCCGATTCCGTCGTACCTGCTCGCGATCGCGGTCGGCGATCTCGCGGCGCGCGCGACCGGTCCGCGCAGCGCCGTCTACGCCGAGCCGTCGGTCGTCGACGCCGCGGCGAGCGAGTTCGCCGACACCGAGAAGATGATCGCGGCGACCGAGAAGCTCTACGGCCCGTACCGCTGGGGCCGCTACGACATCCTGGTGCTGCCGCCGTCGTTTC
>CALFNI010000426.1 GCA_937902695.1 uncultured Rhodanobacteraceae bacterium | reverse complement strand
TCACGATCGACGCGGCGGCGGATGCCGGGAACATGCAGCAGCGGCAGCAGCGGCCAGTAGAGCGGTACCTGGCGCGCGAGCAACGCGAATCCGTCGGCGCCTTCGTGGATCACGCCGTCGCGAAGGTCCTCGACGACGACTTCGCCGATCGCAAGCGCGCCCGTGACGGGCACGGCGGTGCTGGTTTCGACGCGGTCGAGCCAGTCGAGGCGCTCGTGCCACGCCGCGTAGCGCGCGCACTTCGGGCAATTCGGGTTGCGGTAGACGCGGACGGTCTTCATGGCGGATTCCTCTCCGGCGCGACGGGACCGAGCCCGGAGCCCAGCAGCGCCAGCGTGTGATTGATCAGCGTTTGCGTATCGATGTCGTCGGCGTCGAGCAGGCGCCGCCAGATCGACTGCGCGGCAAGCGGGAACAGCGTCAGGCCGATCAGCGAGACGACCGTGAGCTTCGGATCGAGGCCTGGATTCAGCGCCCCCTCTGCTTTCGCCTCGGCGAAACGCCGGGCGAGCGCGGGCGCGATCTGCGGCGCGACGCGTTTCAGCAGCCGCTCGCGCAGCAGGCCGCCTTCGGTCAGCACCTCGCGCACCCAGAGCGGCGGCAGCCACGGGTTTTCGGCGAAGAGGGTCATCATCGTCGTGACGAATGCGCGCACCAGTGCGAAAGGCTCGCTGCCGGCCGCTGCGAGCTGCATGCCGACCTTGACGACGAGCGGGGCGATGCGCTCGTCCATCAATGCATCGAGCAGATGTTCGCGATTGCCGAAGTAGTAGTGCATCAGCGCCGGCGTGACGCGCGCGCGGCGCGCGATCGCGCTGAGCGGGGTCTCGGCGACGCCATTGCGCGAGAACAGCGCCAATGCGACATCCACCAGCCGCTCGCGCTGGTCGCCGCGTCCTTTTGCAGGGCGGCCGGGAGAACGCTTCGGGCGTTGCGGCGTGGTCGTGGCCATGGTCGTACGATAATTAACGATATAATTAATTTCAAGGACCGTTTCGGGTGGTTCGGCATGACGGACGCGAAATGGTTCTCTCGCCGGCGGTGCCGCCGTCGCATGTCCGGCCCCGGTCCGGTTCACGTATAACCACCGCAACGTCGATCGGACCGGTTATGAATCGCGCAGCGCATTTTCGCCTCGTTCGGTATGCATTGGCGGGCAGCCTGGCCGCGATCGCGCTGCCGGTCGCGGCGCAGTTCATGAAGCCGGGTCCGACGCCGGAATCCGGCTTCGCCGGCACGTGGCGCGTCACCGCCGCGGAGACCGCGCCGTGGGAGCCGGTCGCGAAGGCGAAGCCCGGGAAGCCGCTGCTCGAATACGCGGTGAAGTTCTCGGACGGCGAAGCGAAGGGGCCGCCGGCGCTTGCCTGCGTGCACGCGACGTTTTCATCCGGCGTCACGGCGCCGGACGATCTCTTCGACGGCCGCCTGAAGTCGACCCGCGCGGCGTCGAAGCTGGCGCTCACCGATGCGGCGATCACGACGTTCCGCGTCGTCTGCGACGGCCGGACGCGCAATTACTACATCGACGCGAACGCCAATCTCAAGACTTACGAAGGCGGCGTGATCTACACGCTGGAGCGTCCGACCGGCATGGAGATTGCGCGCTACGAGCCGGGTTACTCAGGTCCGAGCTTTGACTGCGCGAAGGCAATATCAGCCGGGGAGCACGCGATCTGCTGGGACGCCACTCTTTCGTCAACCGACCGACGGCTCAATGCGGCGTTCCGTCGTCTCAAGACGACAGAGACTCCCGCGAGCTTCCTAACCGTTCAGACAGCGCAGCGAGCGTGGCTCAACTACGTGACGAGAAGGTGCCGTGCGGGCGGGCCGCTGTTGGGCGATACAGGCGAGCAGCAGACGGTGACACTCTGTCTTACTGACCAGTACACCGATCGCGCCGACCAACTGGAAAGCAGCGGCGTCCTCAAGGCCGGGGCCCTCGCGCTGGAGTCGCGCATGAGCCTTTTCACGCGCTCGCGACCTGACACGCTCGAGAGCGACATCTATCCCTGGATGACCGGCGGGCGCGAAGCCGACGCGTTCAATGCGTATGTCGCCAAGACGTTGAAGCTGGGTCAGCGCCGCATGGACGACAAGGACCTTTTTCCGTTCGGCGATGACGTCGCGGACATGAAGCTCTCCGCGCAGCGAACCTACCACGTGCAGCGGTTCGACGACCGCATCGTCAGCGTGCAAATTCAGACCTTCGACTACACGGGCGGCGCGCACGAAGTCATCGGCGAATCATCGCTCAACTGGGACGTGAAGCACGCACGCGCGTTCACGCTGAAAGACGTGTTCAACGACGCCACGCCCTGGCGCAAGTTCGCGACCGATTTCTGCATGCGCGACCTGCACGATCAGCTCGCCGCGGAGCAGGCGCCCGATCCGGACCGGTCCGCCGTCGAATCCGTCGTCGGCGACGATGCGAACTGGCTCTGGGGCACCGACGGCGCGACCGTTCACTTCAGCGTCTACACGGTCGCGAGCTTCTCCGGCGGCGAGTTCGATGTCGACATTCCGTACACGGAACTCGACACGTATCTGCGTCCCCGTGCGAAGGCGCTTCTCGCGCACTAGCCGTTCGCAGACCCTTGGAATCGCACGCGTGGCGCCGCACCGGCACCGCGCGATGTCCGCTTGAGCGTCCAATCCCGTATTGACCGGTTGGCCCGTTCGACGGATCCGCAGCGCGCGCGTTGCGATCCTGCAACGGAAATGATCGATACGAGGACGTTCCATGTTGACCTTCCTTGCGAACTGGTTCCGGACTGCCGATCGAGCGGCGCAAAAAGCGGTTGCATCGCCGGATGTGGCGATCGCATACAAGCCCGCGCTCATCGAGGAACTGCAGGCGGAGCATCGCGAGCTCATTCATCTCTTCAAGGTGCTCGTCGCGGCGCATCAGCGCGGCGACCATGACGCGGCGGTCTCGAATCTGAAGCGCTTCACGTACGCACTTCGCGCGCACCTGCTCAAGGAGAACCTGCACCTCTACGTCTACCTCAAGCATGCGCTGAAGGACGATCAGGAATCGAGCGGCCTCATGGCCAGCATGCGCGTCGAGATGGGCAAGATCGGTCGCGTGCTGAACGATTTCGTCACGCGCTACACCTCCGCGCCGTGGGACCTCGAGATGCGCCAGGACCTCGGCGCCGAGATCAACAAGATCGCCGAGGTGCTGACGGTCCGGATCCAGCAGGAAGAAGACGTGCTGTATCCGATGTACATGCACCCCTCCAAGTATCGCTGAGCGGCAGGCGGTGGCCGACGCAGAGCACGCGCCGCGATGACCGATTCGCTGACGACGTCCGAGATCGTGTTGATCCGCGACAGCTTCGACCGCGTTTCGGTCGGGCTTCGCTTCTCGCGCAACTATTACGCGCGGCTCTTCGAGATAGCGCCCGAGCTGCGGGCGCTCTTTCCGGCAGACCTCTCCGTGCAGCTCCGGAAATTGATGGACATGCTGGCAGCGCTCGTGCAGAAACTCGATCGGCCGCACGAGCTCGTGCTGGCGCTCGAGGCGCTCGGCGCGCAGCACCGCGATTACGGCGTCGCGCCGGCTCATTTCGCGCCGGTCGGCCAGGCGCTTTTCGAAACCCTCGCCGCCGAGCTTGGACCGGCATTCGACGACGCGACGCGCCGCGCATGGATTGCGCTCTACGCGCTCTGCGCGACGTGGATGCAGCAATCGTTTCCGCGCGAGCGTCGCGCGTGATACGGGCAACCCGACACCGGACTACGAGAACCCCACGATGCGCACCTACACGATCCGCGCGGCCCTCGCCGCGCTGCTGACCTGCACCGCCACGCTTGGCCTCCGCGCACGCGCGGATACGCTGCACGCGAAGGCTTCGCCGCGATCGGCCACGGCCGCGCTGGTCAATCCCGTCATGTTCGTCGCGCAGTATCCGGTGCCCACCGATTTCGGCTCGATCGGCTCGGTGTTCGCGAATCATCGCGGCGACATCGGGTACGCCGGGCGCGGCGGCGATCTCTACATCGTCTATCCCGACGGCACGCTGCGCAACCTCACGGCCGAAGCGGGCCTCGGGATTCCGGGCGGGCAGCTGCAGCAGGGTCCGGCCGCGACCGCCGTCCGCGATCCGGCCGTGCACTGGTCGGGTACGAAGGCGATCTTTTCGATGGTCACGGGCGCGCCGCAGACCCTGCACGGCGACAGCGTCTACTACTGGCAGCTCTACGAAGTCACGGGCTTCGGCGAAGGCGAGGCGGTTCACATCACGAAGGTGCCGAACCAGCCGCAGAACTACAACAACGTCCAGCCCGCATACGACTCGCGCGGCAACGTCATCTTCGTGTCCGATCGTCCGCGTCGAACGGACACAATGCACGCCGGCGATCTCACGTCGACCGCGGATCGCTACCTCTATCCGCAGCTCGACGAATACGAGAGCCGGCCGACGCCGACGGGGCTCTGGAAGCTCGATCCGGGCAGCGGCGAGCTCTGGCTCATGCAGCACGCCGTCTCGGGCCCCGGCAATCCGTTCGTCGACAGCTACGGGCGCGTGATCTTCTCGCGCTGGGATCATCTGATACGCGACCAGCAGAACGACGGCGATGCGACGACCGACTACGGCACGTTCAACTACAGCGGCGAGGGGCCCGATTCCGTGCCGACGTCCGATCGCACCGAAGTCTTTCCGGAACCGCGCTACATCGCGCCGCCGAACAATTCCGGCTGCGAAGTGCTCGCGTTCAACCTGTTCGGGCCGTGGCAGGTCTTCCAGGACGGCACCGGCGAGGAGACCGTCAATCATATCGGTCGGCATGAACTGCAGAATTACTTCGACCGCACGTTCTACAACGATCCGAACCTGGTCGAGTTCTTCTTCGATCCGCTGCAGCGCACGAATCAGCATCCGATCCGCAATCTGCTGCAGCTTCGCGAAGATACGACGCACCCCGGCGATCCGTTGCAGGAAGGCTGGTACGTCGCGGTCGACGCGCCGGATTTCGGGAGTCACGCCGCAGGGCAGATCGTGCGATTCCGTGCGCCGCCGGGCTTGAATGCTTCGTCGATTCCGCTCGACTGGCTGACGCCGACCGCGACGGCCGGATTCGACACGTCCGATCCGGAAAACTCCGGCCACCACCGCAATCCGATCGTGCTCGCGGACGGACGCATCCTCGTCGCACACGCGCCGGAGAAAGGGCTCGATGGCAACCTTGGCACGCCGACGGCGCCCGATCCCGCCTACAAGTTCCGTCTGCGATTCCTGACAGGGGCCGTGGGCGAGATGACGGCCGGCGACGCCTTGCTGCCATCGCCGCTCACGAAGGACATTTCGTTCTACGATCCGGACGAGCTCGTGCATTA
>CALFNI010000425.1 GCA_937902695.1 uncultured Rhodanobacteraceae bacterium | reverse complement strand
CCGCACGAGCCAGCGGCCATTCGCCTGGCGATCGATCTCGCGCACGATTCGTCCGTGCGCGTCGACGAGCCAGACGTGGGCGAACCCGAGGATCCACCGGTTCGTCGTGCCGCGCTGCGCATACCATCGCTGGGCAATGTGATCGACGCCGACGGCTTCGATGCCGATGCGCGCGCCCGAAGGGCCGTAGTGGACGAAGTCGATGGTCTCGTCGTCGGACATTCCGTCGCGGCGCGCGATGAACACGTCGCCCGCATCCGTTGCCGTCAATGACGGCAGCGAGAGCTGCGCGTCGTAATCGTGCGTGTTCGGACGGCAGACGTGCAGGCGCTTGCCTGTGACATCGAAGACGTGCACGGCGGCCGTTCGCGCGTCGGCGGCGTAGATCCGACCGCTGCCGCCGACGGCGAGCGCGGCGACCTTGTCGAGCACGTCGGCTTGCGCGCGGCTGCCGACGACATCCTGCACGACCCCGCGCGTATCGATGCGCAGGAATGCGCCTCCGTCGCTCGTCCACAGCGACCCGTCGGCGGCCGCCTGGATATTTCCGCGTGCGTCGAACCGGCGGCCGTCCGAAAATGCGGGAACGATCGTGTGCACGACGGTGCCGTCGAGCTTCATCTCGACGAACAGCGATTTCTCGTTGGGCTGGCGCACGATGACGCCGCCGTTGGCGTCGGCCTCGACGTGCGCGAGATACACGGGATCGGCCTTCAACGCTACTTCAAGGTCCGTCGTGTGCTGGTAGTTGCCGGCTCGGTCGTAGATCTTGAGTTTCGCGGTGACGCCCTCCAGCACGACGATGTCGCCGTTCGTCGTGACGGTCACGTCCGTGGCGCTGAAGAGTTTCGACTCGTCGCCGTAGTCCCCGCCGATCGACCAGCGCAGCCGTCCGTCGGCATCGTACGCAGCGAGACTATCGGTGGACGTGAACTTGTGCCACGCGCTCGTCAGTGCGACGAAACCGCCATCGCGCGTCGAAGCCAGCGCCTCGATCTCCGGCGCATCGAACGCGTCGAGGCGCGACGCCGACCGCGCCGCCGCGTCGACGACGAAAGCAACGGAATGCGTCTCGACGCCGAGCGGCGAGCGTGTGACAACCCAGCGATCGCCACCGAGCCACGCCTCGCGATAGCGCAGCGACTGACGCGGCGCGTCGCTCGCGGGCAGTGGAATCTTCGCAAGCAGGCGACCCTGGCGATCGACGACCGCGAGCGCGGCATCATCGTCCTTGCCGCTGCAGCCGCAGCCGGTCAGGAACGCGAACCGGCCGCGATCGGCGATGTCGAAGGCGTAGATGTCGTGGATCGCGCCCGTCTCGGCGGCGGATGTCTCCAGCACGATCGTTCCGAGGTGAGTCAGATCGACCGGCGAAGGCGCGCGCGCCGCGGATGGATTGCGGTCGGCAGGGACCTGCGTTTGCGGCTTGCGGCCGGTCTCGCGCACGCGCCATGTTCCATCGGCACCGTCCTCGACGACGTAGCTCACGCGCATCGCGTCCGCGACGTGCCAGAGATCGAATTGGCGCGTCGCCGTCGCATCGAGGATCGCGCCGTGCTTGCGCACGTAGCCCATGACGCGGTCCTGGGGATCGCGCTCGGCTTCGACATAGTCGCGCGGCAGCGCGAGCTTCCATACCGGTTTCGCGTCGCGGTCGACGAGCGCGAAAACAGTTCCGAAATCGTTCGATCCCGTGTTGCAGCAGGCCGAGCGCATCCACTGCACGAGCGTCAGCGGCGTTCCGGCGATCGGCTGCGCTGCGCGCACGTCGACGAGGTGTTTTTCACCCTCGCCATCCGTCGGTTTCGGCTTGGCGAGCAGTGCGCCATAGTGGAGCCGATAGGTCCACCAGCTCTCACAGCAGACGTTGACATTCGGATTGGCGACGCGAACGACGAATCGGTCGTGGGCCTCGTCGAGGAGAAGGCCCGTTGCCTTGGGATCCCCGTCCGTGTGCAGGAAGTTGCTCGGCGAGCGGGGCGCTCGCTCGGAAGCGCGAATCCTGCCGGCGGCGTCGATGATCGCGACCACGAACTCGCCGTCGTCGCGCTCGTAGCCGTCGGTGTACGCATAACCGCCGACAACACCGTCGTCCGCGACGACAGCGTCCCATAGCGTAAACGGCAGCTCCGCCGACCATGCCGTCGCGGCGCCGTGGCGCATCGTGTAGCGTCCCTGGCCCGCCCCTTTGCGCTCCTCGGGATCGACGGTCAGCACGTAGTCGCCGGACCGCGACTTGTAGACCTTCGGCTCGAGATCCTGCGCCACGGCGGCGTGAGCGCCTGCGCCTGCCGCGATGCAGCCGACGAGAAGCAGCTGAAGCCCCCGGAACATCCGCTCACCGTTGCGTTTCCCCACGGCGTCTAGATTGCCGCATTCGATGCATTCTTGCCATTCGCATCGCGCTCTCGCCGAGGCGCGCGCGGAGCTCGCGCGGTCCGAGCACGCGCACTTCGTCGCCGAGCCGCATCAGCTCACGGATGCCGAAGTCGATCGATTCGAGCGGCAGTGTGCAGCGCACCCAGCCTTTTCGGTCCGGCTTGCTCGCCGTTTCCGCCGCGGCGCGGACGACGTAGGGCCCGAGCAGATCGAGCATGTAGACGCCACGCGGCGAAAGGCGCACGTCCGCGTGTTCGTGATAGACGCCGCCTTCGTATTCGCGCACTGCCTCGCGCCAGTGCGCCGCGAGGTCGAAATGCTTCGGCCGCGCAAATGCCTCGTTCGTGATCTCCGCATCGTGGATATTCGCCGCGCGATACGTGCGCACCGCGTTGCCGCGCTGCGCAACGAGGTACCAGACGCCGGCTTTCAGCACGAGCCCGAGCGGACCCAGCCTGCGCGGTCGCGCGTCGGTCTCGCCGGCGCGGCGGTAGCGCAGCTTCAGCATGCGCTCGGTCCAGACCGCGCGCGCGATGACCGGCAGCGACGGCAGCGCGACCGCGTGCTGGAACCAGATGCCAGGATCGAGGTGGAAGCGCGCGGCGATGCGCTCGGCGCTCGGCTGCAAGGTCGGCGGCAACGCGGCGAGCAGCTTGAGTCGAGCGGTCGAAACCGCTTTGGCGAAGCCGAGCTCCGCGGCGGGGCCGGGCAGGCCGGCGAGGAACAGCGTTTCGGCTTCGGATTCGCTGAGGCCCGTCAGCTTCGTGCGCCAGCCGTCGCGCAGGCGAAAGCCGCCGTTGCGCCCGCGCTCGGCATAGACCGGGATACCCGCCGCGCCGAGCTCGTCGATGTCGCGATGGATCGTGCGCACCGCTACCTCGAACTCCTGCGCGAGCTCGCGTGCGCTGGCGCGCCCGCGCGCCTGCAGCAGCATCAGGATCGAAAGGAGGCGGCTCGCTAGCACGGCTCAGTCTCGTGCGAAATACATGACACAGGTTGGCATATATAGCGCGTCATGCTGTCCGCGCCAACCAAGGAGAACTGCCATGCACCGTCTGTACACCGCACTGATCGCCGGCGCATTCGCCGCCGCCGCCACCAACGCGCATGCGACGCAGGATCCGCCGAAATCGCCGGAAGCCGCGCCGAATCTCTCGGGCCTGCACGATTTCGATTTTCTTGTCGGCAGCTGGCGCGTGCATCACCGCCGGCTGAAGGAACGCCTCGCGGACAGCCACGAATGGGTCGCGTTCGAAGGCACCTGCACGATACGTCCGCTGATGAACGGCTACGGCAACGTCGACGACAACTTCCTCGACATGCCGGGCAGCCCGTACCACGGCGTCGGCCTTCGCTCGTACGACACGAAGACCGGCGACTGGGCGATCTGGTGGGTCGACGGCCGCATGCCGCACGCGCCGCTCGATCCGCCGGTCAAAGGCCATTTCGTGGACGGTGTCGGCAATTTCTATTCTGACGACACGCTGCGCGGCAAGACCGTTCGGGTCCGCTACACCTGGTCGCACATCACGGCGAACTCCGCGCAGTGGGAACAGGCGTATTCGCCGGACGGCGGCAAGACGTGGGAAACGAACTGGCACATGGATTTCGAGCGCGTGCCCTGACCCGACCGCGCTTCATTCGCGCCCGGCGATCCGCCTCAATTCGGCGAGCTCGCCGGGCTCGGTGAGCGGCGTCCCGTTCGGCTGCAATGCGAACGCGGCGGTCGCCGCCGTGTTCGCCTCGTCGTGGCGCCGGGCGGCATCGAGCGCGCGCGCCTTGGCGGCGAGCATGCCGAAACGCGCCGAGCCGGCTGGAAAGAGCTCGGCATATTTCGGCTCGACATCGAGCATCTCGGCGGCGGCCTCGTCGTATCGCCCGAGCCCGAACAGCGCACGCGCGCGCCAGTAGCGCGTGTCGAGATCGGATTGCACCATGCCGCCCTTGACCGATTTCGAAATGTCGAGCACGCGGTCGGCGCTCGCGATCGCCGCGTCGTACTTGCCTTCGTCGACTTGCACCGTGACGCGCACCTTGAGCACGTACGCATAGGCGGGGCTCGCATCGCCGCTGATCGATCGCTGCAGATCGAGTGCGGCGTCGAGATCGCGATCCGCGTCGGCGAAGCGCTTCTGCCACCCTTCGACGAGCGCGCGCAGCGAGAGGAGCTGCGAGCAGACGTTGTGGCGAAGGGCGATGCGCCTGCAGATGTCGACGCCTTCGCCGTACCAGCGCGCGGCGTTGTCGAGGCGCCCCTCGCCGGTGTAGAGCTTGCCCATGCCGGAATATGCGTACAGCGTGCTCGGATCGTCGGTGCCGTACAGCGTCTTGCGGAGCTCGAGCCCCCGCTTCACGTACGGCTCGGCCTCGGCGTAGCGGCCCTGCGCGACGAGAAACGTGCCGTAGACGCCCGTGTCCCACGCCGAATGCGGATTGGCCTTGTCGAAGAAGCGATCGTCGAGCGCTATCGCCTGCTTGTACGCCGCCTCCGCGCGCGGGATGTCGCCGGTCGCCTCGGCGGCTTTCGCGATATCGCCGTAAAGCCAGGCGATGTCGGGATTGATTCGCGCACCCTGCCTGCGCCACAGCGCCACCGTCGCCTCTGCGCGATCGAGCCCTTCCCGGAAGCGGCGCGCATCGATGAGCTCGTGCGCTTCGCCGATCAGCACGGCGAGTGCCGCATCGGGAAGCCGCGCGGCATCTTCCTCGGCGGCAACGCGGGCTTCGCGCAGCATGTCGAGCGCATCGTTCGTGCGATCCGAGCCGGCATGGACGAGCGCGTCGCCGAGCACCGCGATGCCCGCATAGCCGGTCTCGTCGCGCCGCGCGAGCATTTCGCCGCGCGACGGATCGAGCAGCGCGATGACGCCGGCGGCCTCGGACTTGCCGTCGAGCGCCTGCGCGCGCGCGACCTTGATGTCGAGCGCGCGCGAATCGCGCGCGTCGACGAGCGGCGCGGCCGCGTCGAGCAGGCCGAGCGCGCGATCGTGTGCGCCGACGCTGATCGATACGCGCGCCAGCGCGATCAGGAGATCGACGCGCGTCGCGGCCGGGAGATCGCTGTGGTCGATCAGGCGCCGCGCGGCCTGCTCGACGAGATCGTCGGCGCTCGGGCGCCTGTCCCTGGGCAGGTCGGCGCCAGCCGACTTGAAGATCGAGATGACGAAGTCGCGCACCACGTTCGCGCGCACCGCTTCCTGCCGCGCGATGCGCGCCTGCCAGAGCGCGACGCCGAGCGCGGCCACGATCGCGAGCACGAATGCGGCGGTCGTCAGCACGCCGCCCTTGTGGCGCGCGACGAACTTGCGCGCGCGGTACCAGCGCGAGGGCGGATGCGCGGCGACCGGGAGGCCGGCGAGGTGGCGCTCGATGTCCTCGGCGAGCGCGCCGGCCGACGCGTAGCGGCGGTCGGGCTCGGGCTCGAGCGCCTTCATCAGGATGTTGTCAAGATCGCCGCGAAGACGCCGGTGCAACTGCGCGCGCGCCGCGTCGCCCGTGTTCGCGTCGGCCAGCGAAGACGGCCGGCGCGTCGTCTTCCCGGGCCGCGCGCCGAGCAGCAGCTCGTGCAGCAGCACGCCGAGCGCGTAAACGTCGGTAGCGGTCGTGACGACCGTGCCCGCGATCTGTTCGGGCGCCGCGTAGTCCGGCGTGAACACGCCGACGGTGGCGCCTTCGACGTTGTCCTCCAGGAGCTTGGCGATGCCGAAATCGAGCAGCTTCACGGTGCCGTCGTGGGCGACGAGGATGTTCGACGGCTTGATGTCGCGATGCACGATCAGCGCGCGATGCGCGGCTTCGACGGCGCGGCAGACGGTCAGGAAGAGCGCGAGCCGCGCGCGCAGGCCGAGCGCGCGCGCATCCGCGTGGCGCGTGATCGGCTCGCCGTCGACATAGTCCATGACGAGGTACGGCACGCCGGCGTCGGTGAGCCCGCCGTCGACGAGCCGCGCGATGTTCGGATGGTTGAGGCTCGCGAGCACGCGGCGCTCGCGCTGGAAGAGCCGCTGCTCGATCTCGGAATAGAGTCCCCGGCGGAGCAGCTTGATCGCGACGTCCTGCCGGAAATCGTCGCCTTCGCGCGCGGCGAGGAACACGGCGGCCATGCCGCCCTTGCCGAGCAGGCGCACGAGCCGGAACGCGCCGATGCGCTGGCCGAGCAGGTTCTCGGCGACGACGCTGTCGGCCGCCAGCGCGCTGGCGTGCTCGGCGACCGGCGTATCGAGGAACCCGCCGCCGATCTCGTCGGCCGCGGCGAGCAGGCGCGCGAGCGTCTCGCGGTCGTTCGCGTCGGCGACGTTTCGCGCGATCCACGCGGGGCGGCCGTCCGGCGCGATGTCGAGCGCCAGATCGAACAGCATGCGCAGGCGGGCGATCGCGTCGCCGCCGCCGGCCGGCGTGTCGCGCGCACCGCTCGTCACGGACGGATCGCTCATCGCGGAAGGGCCCCCTTGCCGTACAAACGTCGAACGACGGCGGGTTAGGACATCAGCGCAGCAGGTCGTGCAGGAACGCGCGGGCGAATCGCCAGTCGCGGCTCAGCGTGCGCTCGGTGACGCCGAGGATCCCGGCGATGCGCGGCAGCGGCAGGCCCGCGAAATAGTGCAGTGCGACGAGCTGGGCCGCGCGCGGATCGTCGCGTTCGAGCTTCTTCAGCGCCTCGTCGAGCTCGAGCGCGTGCTCGGCCGTCGCATCGGCGGCGACGTCGTTCGAAACGATGCCGACCGGCGCGACGCCGCTGCCGCGCTTGATGCGCAGGCGCTGGCGCGCGCGGTCGACCAGGATGTGGCGCATGGCCTGCGCGGCATAGCCGAAGAACTGCGCGGGCTCGGTGAACGTGAGCTCGCGTCCGGTCATGATCTTCACGTAGAGCTCGTGCACGAGCGCGGTCGTGTTCAGCGTCGCGCCGTCGCTCTTCGCGAGCTCGCGGCTCGCCATCGACTTCAGCCGCTCGTACACCTCGTTGAACAGCGCATCGGCGCCGAGGTCGGCAGCGGCGGGCGATCGCGGCGGAAATGGGATTCGTGCTGCCGCCTGTCCGGATCCAGGACAACATGCAGTTGCCCGCCAACGAATACGTGGTGCGCATCAAGGAAATCGAAGCCGGCAAGGGCGAGCTGCGCCCCACGAAGCTGCTGGCGATGGATCCCGGCGGCGCGGTGCCGGCCCTGGCGGGGGAGGAAACCCGCGAACCGTCGTTCGGTCTTCCAGCGTTATGGATCGAACCGGAATTGAAGGAAGAAGCGATGTTCCGCGGCTGCACGGTGGTCGATCCGCCCAGCGTGCTGACCACGCATCTGACGGAACTGGTGCGGGAGAACGTGGCCGAACTGCTGTCGCACGCGGAAACGCAGAAGCTGCTCGACGAGTTGCCGA
>CALFNI010000424.1 GCA_937902695.1 uncultured Rhodanobacteraceae bacterium | reverse complement strand
CGTGTTCTCTTTGGTTACTTTCTCTTGCACGAGCAAGAGAAAGTAACGGGTCGCCCTCTTCGCCGCTTCGCGATAACCGACTCACGTCCGTGTGCGGCTTGGTCGCCATCCTTCAAAGGCAAACCGGATTCCGGCCTTCGCCGGAATGACGCGACGAAAAATGGATCCCCGCTCCCGCGGGAATGACAGCAGCGAGAAAGCGCCTCAGATCTCCCGCAACCGCGGCATCAACCCCGCAAGATTGCAGGGCCGCGTCGTCGCGTCGAGCTGCGCGCGGATCAGCCTTTCCCACGCGGTGCGGCACGCCGATGTCGAACCCGGCAGGCAGAACACGAACGTGTTGTTCGAAAGGCCCGCGAACGCGCGCGACTGCATCGTCGACGTGCCGATCTCCTCGAAGCTCAGCACGCGGAACATCTCGCCGAAGCCCGGCATCTCCTTGTCGAGCAGCGGCAGGATCGCCTCGGGCGTCGAATCGCGACCGGTGAAACCGGTGCCGCCGGTGACGAGCACGCCGTGGATCGATTCGTCGGCGATCCACTGCGCGATGATCGCGCGGATCACGTAGCGGTTGTCCTTGACGATGCGCCGATCGGCGAGCGCGTGGCCGGCCTGGCCGAGCGAGAGTGCGAGATAATCGCCCGACGTGTCGTTTTCCGGCGTGCGCGTGTCGGAAATCGTCAGCACGCAGAGGTTCAGTGGAACGAAATCGGCTTGTGCGGTCATGGCGCGAGCGTAGCGCGCCGGCCTGCGCGCGTGAAGCTCAGTCGAAATCGGCGGGCGCGAGGCCGCGCCGCCGGCGCTCGACGATGCGCTGAAGCAGCGCCGTGAAATCGCCGGCGAACGCGCGCATGTCGAAGAGCCCGCTCGTCGCGCGGCGCGCGGCGACGTCGGCGCGCAGCGCAGCGCGGAACGCCGCGTCGCGGCCGGCGCGCGTGGCCGTCGCGATGAACGCGGCGTCGTCGGCGGCATTGAGCGAGGGCATGCCGAGATGCGCGTTGAGGCTTGCCGCGACGCGTGACGCGAACGTTGCGCCCGGCACGGTCAGCACCGGGCAGCCGGCCCAGATCGCATCGGACGCCGTGGTGGGTGCGTTGTAGGGCGCGGTGTCGAGGAACAGGTCGGCGTGCCGATAGCGCGCCAGATACTCGTCGTGCGGCAGCTTCGGCATGAAGACGAGCCGGCGCGCATCGACGCCGCCCGCGCCCGCGTGCCGACGCAGCCGTTCGTCGGCGCCGTCGGGGCCGGACAGGAGCCACAGCGTCGCATCGGGTACGGCGCGCAGCACCGCGAGCATGCGCTGCACGCTTTCGGGATTGAGCTTGTAGCTGTTGTTGAACGAAACGAGCACCGGACCGTCGGCCGGCAGGCCGCATATCGCGCGAGACGGCGGCTCGCCGACGCGGCGCGTCGGATCCGACGGCTGGAAGCAGCGCGGCAAGCGCGCGACCGCTTCGCTGAAGTGCGGCCGCAGCGCATCGGGAAGGACGACGCGATCGGCGATCACGTAGTCCATCCACGGCGCGCCGGAGGTGCCGGGATACGCGAGCCAGTTGATCTGCAGCGGCGCCGGACGCAGCGTGAGCGTTTCGGCAATGCCGCCGCCGCCGTAGCCGCGCAGGTCGATCAGCGCGTCGAGCGCCGTCGCGTCGATGTGCCTGGCGAGCGCGAGCGGCGCGAGCTCGGCGACATCGTGCCACTCGGCGGCCGCATCGCGCAGGCGCCGCCGGATCGGACTGTCGTCGTGCACCGACGTCGAGAACACGACGGCGTCGAGGTGATCGCAGAGCGCTTCGATCAGCGCGACGAGCAGGAGGCCGGTCGGATGGTTGCCGAAGCCGTTGGAAGCGAAGCCGACGCGCAGCCGTTCGTCGGCGCGCGGCGCGTGTGCGAATGCAAGCCCGCGTCGCAGCGCAGCCGCGCCCGCGTCGATGCCGGCGGCGGCCGTGCCCGCGCAGCGGAGCTGCTCGTCGGGACCGGCGGGCTCGGCGAGGAACGCGAACGGCGCGATGCCCGGTGCGCCTTCGCGGACCCGCGCGCGAACCCGCGCGGACAAGGCGTCGAGATCGCGCCAGTCGCACAGCTGGCGCTTCAGGAACACGAGCTGGCCCAGCGCATGATGCAGCGCGGGATCGAGCGCGAGCGCCCGCGTGTGCAGCGCGGCCGCGGCGGCGAGATGCTTCTGCTCCTCGGCCATGAGCCCGGCCTGGTACGCGAAGCGCGCATCGCCCGGCGCCGCGCCCGCGCCGGCTTCGTACGCCGCCTGCGCATCGGCGAAGCGGCGCTGCGCGGCGAGCACGTGACCGAGCAGCAGCAGCCCTTCGGGATGGCCGGGCACGAGCGTCAGCGCATGTCGCGCGTCGCGCTCCGCGCCGGCGCTGTCGCCGAGCGCGAGCTCGACCGCGGCGAGGTTGAGCCACGCGCCCCCATGGCGGGCGTCCGCGCGCGTCGCGGCGCGATACGCATCGAGCGCGCCTGCCAGATCGCCGTGCGCGCGGCGTGCGTTGCCGAGTCCCAGCAGCACGGCCGGATGCGCCGGCGCCAGCGCGAACGCACGCTCGAGCGCGTCGAGCGCGGCGTCGGCGTCGCCGCGCGCAAGCTCGATGCTGCCGAGGTTGCAAAGGAGCTCGACCGAAGCCGGCGCGATGGCGAGCACCGCGTTCAGCGTCGCGCGCGCCGCATCGACGCGGCCGCCCTGAAGCTCGGCGATCGCGCGCAAGCGGAGCGCTTCGGCATCGCCGGGCGACTCGCGCAGCAGCGCCGCGATAGCGGCTTCGGCGTCGGCGATTCGTCCCGCGGTGAGAAGTCCCGCGATGGCATCGAGTGCGCGGTCGCGGGGAAGGTTCGAGCTCATCGCGCCACGCTAGCCGACGCCGTGCACGCGCGCCAGATGCGCCCGTCTTTCCACTTTTACAGCCCCGCGGTAAGCTCGCGCTAGGCCGAGCGACCGGCGAACCCGGGGAGAAATCGCATGAGCGCGCTGCTGCTGCCGCTGTCCGTCCTCCTTTCCATCACGGCTCCGGCCGATGCGCCGAAACCGCTGACATCCGCGGCCGCCATCACGGTCACGCTCGAACCCGGGCCGCGGCCGCTGAACCTGCCGGTCGAGGGGAATGCGCAAGGCGAGGCGCGGATCCATCCGCGCTTCGCGCTGACGCTCGATGCGTCGGGACACGTCGCCGCGCTCGAAGCGCTCGGCGCGCCGCCCGTGCCCGCGATCCGGACGCCGCTCGAGAACGCGATACGCCGCTGGCAGTTCCAGCCCGGCGCGATCGACGGCAAGCCGGTCGAGACGAAGACGACGCTCGCGCTCGATCTTTCGCTGGTCGAGCACGGCGAGGATCAGTTCGCGCTGCGCGTCGACGATGCGCGAACCGGCGCCGATCTCGCCGCCTCGGGTTTTCATCACGCTTCGCCGAAATATCCATCCGATGCGATGCGCAAGCACCGCGGCGGCATCGTCGTGCTGCGCATCGACTACGACGGCGAAGGACACGTGCTCGCCACGCGGCTGCAGGACGGCGCGCCCGCCGTCGATGCATCGTTCGTCCGCTCGGCGCAGGAGGCCGCGCGGCACTGGACGTTCTCGCCCGAGATCGTCGGCGGGCACGGCCTCGCCGGCAGCACGATCGTCCCGATCTGCTTCGCCGACTACACGCGCGTCACGCCGCAGGAGCGATCGGGTTGCGCGTGGACGCCGCCCGCAGGGCATGGCGGCCTCGGCGACGGCGCAACCGTCGCGATCGACCCGGCGGCGCGGCTCGAGACGGCGATCGTCGGCCGCACGCTCTAGCGGACGCGCGGCGCCGTCACGGCGCCGCCGCGACGCGCTGCAGCTGGTCGGCCTGGTCCTCGCGGGTCAGCGCGTCGATCAATTCGTCGAGATCGCCCTCCAGGATCTCGGGCAGGCGATACAGCGTCAGGTTGATGCGGTGGTCGGTGACGCGGCCCTGCGGGTAGTTGTATGTCCGGATGCGCTGGCTGCGGTCGCCGGAGCCGACCTGGAGCTTGCGCGCCGCGGCTTCGGCCTGCTGCTGCCGCTCGCGCTCGCGCTCGAGGAGCTCGGCCTTGAGCCGCTTCAGCGCCTTGTCGCGGTTCGCATGCTGCGAGCGCTCGTTCTGGCATTCGACGACGATGCCGGTCGGCAGGTGCGTGATGCGGATCGCCGAATCGGTCTTGTTGACGTGCTGGCCGCCGGCGCCGGACGAGCGGTAGGTGTCGACCTTGAGGTCGGCCGGGTTGATCTCGACGTCGTCGATCGCGTCGACTTCGGGCAGGATCGCGACCGTCGCGGCCGACGTGTGGATGCGGCCCTGCGCTTCGGTTGCCGGCACGCGTTGCACGCGATGCGTGCCCGATTCGAACTTGAGCCGCGAGAACGCGCCGCGTCCTTCGACGCGCGCGATGATCTCCTTGTAGCCGCCGTGCTCGCCCTCGCTCGTCGACAGGATCTCGACGCGCCAGCCGCGCCGCTCGGCGTAGCGCGCGTACATGCGGAAGAGATCGCCCGCGAAGATCGCCGCTTCGTCGCCGCCGGTGCCGGCGCGCAGCTCGAGGAAGAGGTTCGCGTCGTCGCGCTCGTCCTTCGGGATCAGCAGCACGTTGAGCTCGCGGTCTAGCGTCTCGCGCTCGGCCTCGAGCGATCCGATCTCGTCGATCGCGAGCGCCTTCAGCTCCGGATCGTCGAGCATCGCGCGCGCCGATTCGAGCGCGCTGCCGTTCTCGTCGTAGGCGCGCAGCGCGGCCGTCAGCGGCCCGAGATGCGCGTGCTCGCGCGAGACCTCGCGCAGGCGCTTGGGATCGCCGAGCACTTCGGCGCTCGCGAGGAGGTGCTCGAGCTCCTGGTGGCGCTCGGCGAGCTGGTCGAGTTTGCGGCGGATCGTGGGTTGCATCTTTTGAAACAGATCTAAATCGTTGTCGGGCGAAGGCGGGAAAGATTGAAACACGAAGAACACGAAGAACGCGAAGAAAAAAGCTCGAACCGGCAATTGTTCTCTTCGTGCTCTTCGTGTTCTTCGCGGTTCAGTCTTTAGTTCCTGTTTCGGCCGGACTACTACGATTCGCGATTGACGGGCGGCGTCAGTTCGCTTTCGAAGAGGCGCTCGGCCGCCCGCAGCAGGTCGGCGTCGCCGCGCAGAGCGGCCGCGCGCAGATTCGCACTCGGCGCATGCAGCAACTTGTTCGTCAGCGTATTGGCGAGAAACGCAAGCACCTCGTCCGCCGGCCGTCCGCGCGCGAGCATCGATTGTGCCTTCGCGAGCACTTCGTCGCGATCCGATTCCGCGTGCCTGCGAAGCTGGGTCACGGGGTTGCGGAGGTCGAGCGCACGCCACCAGCCCATGAAGTGCTCGACCGAGAGCTCGATCATCGCCTCGGCGTCGCGCGCGGCCTCGCGACGGCCGCGCAGGTTCTCGTCGATGACGGCGCGCAGGTCGTCGATCGTGTAGAGGAATGCGTCCTCGATCGTCGCGACCGCGGGATCGATGTCGCGCGGCACCGCGATGTCGACGAGGAACATCGGCTTGCGCCGCCGCTCCGCGAGCGCGGCGGCGACCGTGTCGCGATCGAGCACGGGCTCGCGGCTCGCGGTCGACGCGATGACCACGTCGGCTTCGGCGAGATGCCTGGGCAGATCCGCCAGCGTGATCGCATAGCCGCCGAAGCGGCCCGCGAGCGCCTGCGCATTTTCAAGCGTGCGGTTCGCGACGATCAGGCGTCGCACGCGCGCTTCGGTCAGATGCCGCGCGGCGAGCTCGATCGTCTCGCCCGCGCCGATCAGCAGCACGCAGGCCTGACCGAGGTCGGCGAAGAGACGCTCCGCGAGGCGCACGGCGGTGAATGCGACCGACACCGGATTGGCGCCGATGCGCGTATCCGAGCGCACGCGCTTGGCGACGGCGAACGTGTTCTGGAACAGGCGCTCGAGCGGCGCATTCAACGTGTGCGCCTCGCGCGCGAGCGCATAGGCGTCCTTGACCTGCCCGAGGATCTGCGGCTCGCCGAGCACCATCGATTCGAGGCCGGTCGCGACGCGGAAGAGATGCCGCACGGCGTCGGCGTCGGTATGCAGGTACAGGAACTCGCCGAGCCTTTCGCCGGTCAGCTGATGATGACGTTGCAGCCACGCAGCCGGTGTCGTCTCGGCGCCGCCATCGACCGTGCAATAGAGCTCGGTGCGATTGCACGTCGAGAGGATCGCAGCTTCCCTGACACCGGGCTGGGCGGTCAGCGCCGCGAGTGCCGATGCCGTGTCGCCTGGCGCGAACGCGACGCGCTCGCGAAACTCGAGCGGCGCGGTCTGGTGGTTGAGGCCGACGGCTACGAGCGCCATGGCGTCACGGCGCGTCGCGACAGTGCGCCGGCGCGGCGAAAGAATGAACAGGACGAACGACGGTCATCGGGGCAATCGGATAAGCTAGTCGCGGCGCTGGCCGGACGGCGCGCCGCCTCGGCCGGTGCAGGCTTGCCTGCCGCGGTCGCCGCGCATTCTGCGGGCGCGCCGGGGCAATATCAAGCAAGCGCAATTTCAAGCAAGACAAGGCGTTGCATGCGATTTCACGCCGTTTCCCTCCGTTTTTCCGTGCGCCTCGGGCAGGTTGTCGCAGTCGCGCTGCTGGCGCTCGCGCTGACCGACTGCGCGAACGTGCAGCCGAAGGCGCCGGCGCCCGCCAAGCCGGTCGTGCAACCCGTCGCGCCCGAGTCGGACCTGATGGCGAAGCTCCTCGCCGCGCAGTTCGCGCTGCAGGACAATGATCTCGACGCCGGCGCGAACGGTTTCGCGGAAGCGGCGGCGCTCTCGAACGATCCGGAGGTCGCCGACGAAGCGACGCGGCTCGCGCTCACGATCAAGAACTGGCCGCTGGCCAAAGCCTCGCTTGCGCGCTGGCAGGCGCTTGCGCCGGACGATCCCGGCATCCTGCAGGCGCGGGCGTGGATCGCGATCGCCGAAGCGCGCACGAACGAGGCGTTCGTCGATCTCGACAGGCTTGCATCGCGCGGCGACGAGACCGGCTGGCGGCTCGTCGCGCAGGCGCTGCTCGGCGCCGACGACAAGGCCGAGGCGTCGCGCCTGCTCGCGCGCGTCGCGACGCCGGCGCACCTCGGCAACAGCGAGCCGAACTGGGTCGCCGTGAGCCAGCTCATGTTCAAGCTCGGCGACAAGGCGTCCGCGCAGCGCATCGCCGACGGCGCGATCGACAGGTTCCATGGCGGCGACGCGTACGCGTGGAGCGCGCGCCTCGCGATCGACCGCGGCGACAAGGCGAAGGCACGCGCGCTCTACGCCGAGGCGCTGAAGCGCGATCCGAAGAGCGTGCGCCTGCGCGGCGGCTACGCGGCGCTGCTCGCCGATGCCGGCGACAACGCGGGCGCTGCGCGTGCGCTGGCGCAAGGTCCGCAGGACGACACCACCTACGCGGCCCGCGCCGCCTATGCAGCGCGCGCGGAGGACAAGGGCGCGCTCGCCTCGCTGTATCGCGAGCTCGACCACGACACGAACGCGCGCACCGGCAGCCGCCTGTATCTGCTCGGTCAGATCGCCGAGCTGATCGACAGGCGCGAGGACGCGCTCAACTGGTATCGCGAGATCGACGCGGACGACGAGCACTGGTTCGACGCGCAGACGCGCCAGGCCGTCGTGCTCGATCAGCTCGGCCGCACCGAGCAGGCGCTGGAGTTCCTGCGCGAGCTGCAGGCGCAGACCGGCGAGGATTCGACGCAGCTCGGCAACGTCTTCCTGCTCGAAGCGGACCTCCTGACGCGCAAGGGCCGCATCGAGGAGGCGCGCGGCGTCTATCAGCGCGGTCTCGAAACGCTGCCGGACGATTCGCGCCTGCTCTACGCACGCGCGCTGATGGCCGCCGAGCAGAACGACGTGCCGGGCGCCGAAAAGGATCTGCGCCGCGTCATCGAGCTCAAGCCCGACGATGCCGAAGCGCTGAATGCGCTCGGCTACACGCTCGCCGATCGCACCGACCGGCGTGCGGAAGCGCTCGAGCTGATCGAGCGCGCGTACAAGCTGAAACCCGACGAGCCCGCGATCATCGACAGCCTGGGCTGGATCCGCTATCGCATGGGCGATCTCGACGGCTCGGTGAAGGAGCTGCGGCGTGCGTACGAGAAACAGAACGACGCCGAGATCGCCGCGCACCTCGGCGAGGTGCTCTGGGTCAGGGGCGATCGCGACGAAGCGCGCCGCATCTGGGAGCAGGGCCGCAAGAAGGACGCCAAGAACAAGGCGCTGCTCGAAACGATCAAGCGGCTGACGACGTGAGCGCGCAGGCATGGATGCGCGCGCGCGCCTGTGCGCTGGTCGTGTTTGCGCTCGTGCTCGGCGCGTGCGCGGCGCCGCGCGTGAAGCCGGACGATGCCCTCCTGGCGCGCCAGAGCGAGCGCGAGCGGATGCTGGCAAGCCAGCCCGAATGGCAGCTCGCGGGGCGCCTCGGCGTGTCGAACGCGAAGGATGCCGGCAGCGGCTCGCTGCAATGGAAGCAGGATGGCGATGCGTTCCGCTTCAGCGTGCATGCGCCGGTGACCGGCAAGACCTGGGTGCTCGCCGGCGATGCGCGTCGCGTCGTGCTCGAAGGCCTGCGCGATCGGCCGGTCGAGGGCACCGATGCGGCGGCGCTGCTCGATCGCGAACTCGGCTGGCAGGTGCCCGTCGCGCAGCTGACGCAATGGGTTCGCGCGGCGCGCGCCAAAGGCGACGCGCAGATCGAGTTTCGCAACGACGGTCTCCCGGCCGTGATCCGGCAGGACGGCTGGACGATCGAATATCCCGATTACGACCAAACGCATCAGCCGGCGCTGCCGCGCAAGATCTTCGCAAGCCGCGGCGACTCGCGCGTGCGCCTTTCGATCAGCGAGTGGCGTTGAGCGTGGACGCGGCCGATCGCTCGGCGCGCATGCTGCGCAGCTGGGACAGCAACGCCGGCGCCTGGACCGATGCCGTCCGCGAACGGCGCATTCCGAGCCGACGCGCCGGAACCGACGCGGCGATCCTGGCCGCCGTGCTGCGGACGAAACCGCCGTGCGTGCTCGACGTCGGTTGCGGGGAAGGCTGGCTTGCGCGCGCGCTCGCGGCGCACGGCTGTCGCGTCGTCGGCATCGATGCGAGCGAAGCACTGGTTGCATCGGCGCAGGCGCTCGGCGGCGGCACGTTCGTCGCGATGACGTATGAGGCGATCGGTGCGCGCGCGTCCGCGCTCGGTGGTCCGTTCGACGTCGCCGTCTGCAATTTCTCGCTGCTCGACGCCGAGCTCGCGCCGCTGCTCGATGCGCTGCGCGGCGTGCTTCTTCCGCGCGGCCGGCTGGTGATCCAGACCGTGCATCCGTGGGTCGCGAACGGCGGGGAGCGCTATGCCGACGGCTGGCGCGAAGAAACGTTCGCGGGCTTCGGCGGCGGCTTCACGACAGCGATGCCCTGGTATTTCCGGACGCTCGAATCGTGGGGCGTCGCGCTGGGCGCTTCGCGATTCACGATCGAGCGCATTGCCGAGCCGGCCGATGTCGACGCGGGCCGCCCGCTGTCGCTGCTGATCGAGGCGGTGCCGGCGAATGCGGGACATCATTCGTGAGCGTCGCCGCGGACGAGGCGGGCGGCGCGTGGACGCGCTGGCCCGCGCCGGCGAAGCTGAACCTCTTCCTGCACATCGTCGGCCGTCGCGCCGACGGCTACCACCTGCTGCAGACCGCGTTCCAGCTGCTCGACTGGGGCGATGAGGTTCGCCTGCGCGTGCGCGACGACGGCGGGATCCGGCGGATTGACCCGTTGCCGGATGTGCCGGAGGCGCTCGATCTCGGCGTTCGCGCGGCGCATGCGCTCAAGCGCGCGACCGGCTGCCGGCTCGGCGCCGACATCGCGATCGAGAAACGCGTGCCGATCGGCGGCGGTCTCGGCGGCGGCAGCTCCGACGCGGCCACCGTGCTCGTCGCGCTGAATGCGCTCTGGGATACCGGGCTGGACGACGATGCGCTGGCGGTTCTCGCGCTCGCCCTTGGCGCCGACGTGCCGGTCTTCGTGCGCGGCACCAGCGCCTGGGCCGAGGGCGTCGGCGAGCGGCTGACGCCGCTGGCGCTGCCCGAACGGTGGTTCGTCGTCGTCGATCCCGGCGTCCCGGTGCCGACCCGGGAGTTGTTCCAAGTGCCGGAATTGACACGAAACTCCCCGCAGCTGACAATTCCGCTCTTTGTTTCCGGCGTCGCGACGGGCAATGCGTTCGAGCCTGTCGTCCGCGAGCGCTTTCCGGCGGTCGCGGCAGCGCTCGAATGGCTCGGCCGGCATGGCGAAGCAAGGCTCAGCGGATCCGGTGGAGCAGTGTTCGCCGCGGTGGCATCGCGCGACGCGGGCGATGCGATCCTCGCGGATCTGCCAGCCGGCATTCGCGGCTGGGTCGTTCGTGGCGTCAACGAGTCCCCGCTGCGGCGGCTTCTGTGAAAAAGGCCAGCAGGGATGCTGGTTCGTTCATTGCCGTCAGGGAGGACGGCTGAGATCCCATTGGGGCGTCGCCAAGTTGGTAAGGCACGGGATTTTGATTCCCGCATTCGCAGGTTCGAGTCCTGCCGGCCCAGCCATTTATGAAAATGGCAAAAGGAGTAGTTGGCGCAGGATGCGCCAAAGCGGCGATTCTGGGCCGCGGAAAACGAGGCGTGGCTTTGCCGGCCCGGCCATTTTTCAGGTTGGATTTGCGCGTTGCCAATCGGGAGTACGGTGTGAACACGTCCAATTCATCGGGTTTCACCGGCAGCTACGCGCGCGAACGCGAGGAGCGCGGCTTGCTGGTGTTCTGCGGCAATGCGAACCGCGCGCTGGCGCAAGCGGTCTGCCATGAGTTGAACGTGCCGTTGGGCAAG
>CALFNI010000423.1 GCA_937902695.1 uncultured Rhodanobacteraceae bacterium | reverse complement strand
TGGAGCGGGCGCCGCAGCCGCTCAAGAGCGCCGAGCAGTTCCACATCATCGGCCGGCCGACGCGCGTCGCCGACGCGCGCGACATCGTGACCGGCCGCAGCGAATACGGCATAGACGCCTATGCGGCCGGCGCGCTGATCGCCGTCATGCTGCGCTGCCCGTATCTCGACGGCACGCTCGATACGCTCGACGACAGCGACGCGCGCCGCGTCGCCGGCGTGCGCGATGTGATCCATGTTCCGGGCCCGAAGCCCGACGAGCCGTTCAAGGCCCAGCTCGCCGACGGCATCGCTGTGCTCGCCGACAACACGTGGGCCGCGATCCAGGGGCGCAATGCGCTCAAGGTCACCTGGAAGCAGGGGCCATGGTCGAAGGAGTCGACCGGCGCGCTCGCCGCGAAGGCCAACGATCTCCTCGACAGGAACGAGGACGGCGTCGTCGTCCGTCGCGACGGCGAGATGGAGAAACCGAAGAAGCAGGCGCGCTACAAGGTGCAGGCGCGCTACGAGATGCCGTTCCTGGCTCACGCGACGATGGAGCCGCCGGGCGCGCTGATCGATCTGCGCCAGGACAGCGCGCTCCTCGTCGCTTCGCTGCAAAGTCCCGACGGCGCCTCGCAAATGATCAGCTCCCTGACCGGCATCCCGCGTCGCGCGATCGAGATCCGCCTGACGCGCGCCGGCGGCGGCTTCGGGCGCAGGCTCGAGAACGATTTCGTCGGCGAGGCCGTGCTGGTCGCGAAGGCGGCCGGCAAGCCCGTGAAGCTGATCTGGACGCGCGAGGACGACCTGCAGCACGATTTCTACCGCCCGTTCGGCGTGCATGCGCTCGCCGCGACGCTCGATCGCAAGAAGAAGGTGACGAGCTGGTCGCACTGGTGCGCCGCGACGCCGCGGCCGTATCGCGAGAACGGCCGCAAGCGCCGCATCTTCGACGGCTGCCTCGAACCCGACGATTTTCCGGCAGGACTCGTCGCGAATCTCGACAAGACCTTCTTCAGCGTGCCGTCCGGCATGCCGCGCGGCTGGTGGCGCGCGCCGATCCATACGTTCCACGCGTTCTCCGTGCAGAGCTTCGTCGACGAAATTGCCGTGGCGACGAAGCAGGATGCGGTGAAGCTGCGTCTCGAGATGCTCGGCGAGCCGCGGCTGATTCCGTACTCGGGCCATGGCGGACCGAACTTCGATACCGGCCGGCTGGCGAACGTGCTGCGACTCTGCGCGGAGCGCGTCGGCTGGGGCGTCAAGCGCGACGACGGCCACGGCATCGGCATCGCATGCCACTTCACGTTCGGCGGCTACTCCGCGCACGCGTTCGAGGTTTCGGTCGAAGGCCGCGAGCTCAGGATCCATCGTGCGCTCGTCGTCGTCGACATCGGGCGCGTCGTCAATCCGCTCGGCGTGGAGGCGCAGATGATGGGCGGCACGATCGACGCGATCTCGACGGCGCTGCACCTCGCCATCACGGTCAAGGACGGCGAGGTGCAGCAGAAGAACTTCCCCGATTATCCGCTGCTCAAGATGGCCGGGGCGCCGCAGTCGGTCGACGTGCACATCGTCGAATCGACCGCCGAACCGTCCGGTGCGGGCGAGATCGGCGTGCCGAGCGCGGCGCCGGCACTTGCGAATGCGATCTACGCGGCGACCACCGTGCGCGTGCGCAAGCTGCCGCTGATGCCCGAATTGATGCGCAAGCTCTAGCGGCTTTCCCCTCTCCCTCTAGCGCTTTTCCCTTCTCCCGCTTGCGGGAGAGGGTAGGGTGAGGGCAAGACTGGCGACGACGTCCTGCCCTCACCCCAGCCCTCTCCCGCAAGCGGAAGAGGGAGAAAAACGTGCCTCACTTCGGGGAGATGGCCAAAAAAAAAACGGGGCCTCGCGGCCCCGTCGTTTCACGTCAGGCAACGCGCGTCATTCGTCCGGCTGGATCGTGTAGCCCGTGTCCTGCACGCGCACGCGCAGGCGCTCGCCCGGATCGTGATCCATGCGCGTCGTGTACTCGCGGCCGCCGTAGCGATACGTCACCTCGTAACCCATGACGCGGTCCGAGTCGCGCCAGTTGGTCGTCGTGCGGCAGCGCTCCGCGGCCGTGTTGAGCTGCTCGTACTGGCCCTGCACGGTCACGGCGTCGGGACCGTCGTCGTCGTCGTCGTCGCGGTAATAGGTATAGGCCGGGCGATAACGATACGTCGTCGGCGTCTGCCAGCAGGTTTCGCGCGTGACCGGGCTCGACGCGTGGCTGACGATCGCATCGACCTTCACCACGCGCGCGAAATCGGTGCGCGCATCGAAGTCATCGTCGCGGTAGCCCTGCGCTGCGACAGGCAACGCAACCGCGAGCGCGGCGGCGGCGAGTGCGGGCTTCAGATAGCGATGCGTAGTCATCATTACATCCTCCTTCGAATCGCGTCCGCACAAGATGCGTCGGACGCTCCAAGTGCGCCCATCTTGGCCCCGCGCGGTGAATCCGCTCTTAATCGACGCCGTGGATCACGCGATCCGCGCAACGCGGCGTAAACGCGTGCGCGCGTTCAATCGCGCGTCAGTCACCTGACTCGCCGCGGCATTGCGTTCATGTTGAACTGGCAAAGGGAACGCGATCACTTGACCGGATCGCAGCCTTCGGCCGCGCGCTGCTCGCGCTGCTGGGCGCGATGGCCGATCGCTTCGCCGTCGGCGAGACCGATCCACTTGAGGTATTTGCTCGAGACTTCGTCGCCGAGCGACTGATCGGGCTTGAATGCCTGCGCGAAACGCGTGCGCTTGCAATCGAGCGGATTCTCGCCGCGCTGCTCCATCTCGGCCCAGCGTTTCCTGCCGGCATCGTGCTGATTGAGCTGCCGCGCCGGCGCGGTCGTCGGCGCGAGCTTGATGGAGCCGTCCGGATTGAAAAGCTGCGGCGCGCCGCCGCCCGGGCCGCTGTCGCCGATACGCGCGCGCATCGCATCGGTGTCTTCCTGGGCGGCCTGCGGCGGCGGCGGAAGCTTTACCTTCGGCGCTTCCACGCGCACCCGGGTCTGCTTGGGCTGGAACGGAGGCGGCTCGGGCTCGGGCGGAATCGGAAGAGCCTGCGGCGGCTCGATCAGGACGACCTCGATGTTCTGCGGCGTCGGCTTGGGCGCCTCGCGCGCGATCTGCCGGCGCATGCCGATGCCGAAACCGACGAGCTCGAGCAGCGTCAGCACGACCGCGAAAAAAAGCCCGAGCAGGATCAGACGCCGATCGCGCGGCGGTTTCGTCCAGCGCAGGCTGCGCTGCCAGGGCAGCCGGTCGGTGGCAAAACGCAGATGGCCAGCCTCCACGAGCGGATGCGAATCTGCAACGCCGGCGGGTTGACGCACGTTGGGCGGCTGGCGGGGCTGGCGCTGTGGAATCACGAGGGCTCAGGCGACCGCGACGCGCGAAGGATAGTGACCACCTGATGAGCCTGCGCTAAAGCGCGGTTAAGCCTGCGGCGGATCGAGGCGCCCGGCAAGCCAGCCGGCGGCGTCCGCGGCGACGCTCGCGGCGGCGCGGCCGAGCAGCGGTCCGACATGGCTCGCGGCCGGGATGGAACGGAAATCGGCCGAAAACCGCACCGCGAGCGCCCGCACGGCGGCCGGCGGGATGTCGGCATCGTCTTCGCTCGCGAGGAACAGCGTCGGACAGCGCGGCGCGTCGACCGCGACGCCGTCACGCGCCTCGTTGAGCACGGCACCCGATTCGTCGCGCCAGCGCCGGAGTGCGAAAAGCCGCGCCGCGTCGTCGGCGTCGGGCATCGCGCGCTGCGTCGACGCCGGCGAGCGCGTACGCGCCCACGGCACGATCGCAGGCCACGCGTCGTGCAGCGGTCGCGCGAGCACGCCGGCGGGCGGCAGCGGATTGACGAGGATCAGCGCCGCGGGCCGCACGGCCGGCGCGACCGCGAGCGCGAGCAGACCGCCGAGGCTGGCACCGGCGAGGACGGCGCCCTCGCCTGCGCCGCGACACCATTCGAGCACCTGATCGCGGTAGTCGGCGAACGAGGTTCTTTCGATACCGCCGAGCGAAGGCTTCAGGTCCGGCGCGATCACGGCGAACCCACGCTGCGCGAGGACGCGCGCCCAAATGGCCCATTCCCAGCCGCCGCCGCCGGCGCCGTGGACGCACACGACCGTCGCCGCGCCGTTTTCGCGCATTGCGTCTTGACCCCTGTCGGCGATGGGACAAGTCTATGGCTCCGGTGGGTCCGCTGCCATCCCGCCGGCCAGCGTCCTCTCGTGCTACCGGAGGGTCTCACCATGTCCTATACGACCGACGACATCCGCAACATCGCACTCGCAGGCCAAGCGGGCGCCGGCAAAACAACGTTGTTCGAAGCCCTGCTGCATGCCGGCGGCGCGATCCAGACGGCAGGCTCGGTCGAGCGCGGCACGACGGTGTCGGATTTCGATCCGCTGGAAAGGGAACGCAAGCATTCGATCGGCACCTCGATCGCGTCGATCGATACGAACGGTGTCCATGTCAACCTGATCGACACGCCGGGATCGCCCGACTTCCGCGGGCCGACGCTGTCGGCGCTCGCCGCGGTCGAGACCTGCGCAATCGTCGTCGACGCCGCCGCCGGCATCGCGCACCAGACGCGCCGGCTCATGGACCGCGCGAAGCAGCGCAACCTCTGCCGCGTCATCGTGATCAACAAGATCGATCACGAGGGCATCGATCTCGAAGGGATCGTCGAGGCGATTCGCGACGAGTTCGGCACCGAGTGCCTGCCGATCAACCTGCCCGCGAAAAACGGCGGCGCGGTCGTCGACTGCTTCTTCCAGCCGAGCGGCGATGCCGATTTCTCGTCGGTCGCCGACGCGCACCAGCACATCATCGACCAGGTCGTCGAGATCAACGAGACGGTCATGGGCCACTATCTCGACGACGGCGAATCGGGCCTGTCGGGCCAGGAACTGCACGATGCGTTCGAGCAGTGCCTGCGCGAAGGCCACCTCGTGCCGATCTGCTTCACGTCCGGGCGCACCGGCGCCGGCGTCAGGGAATTGCTCGCGCTCGCGGCGAAGCTGCTGCCGAATCCGAAGGAAGGCAACCCGCCGGTGTTCGTCAAGGGCGTCGGCGCGAACGCCGAGTCCATCAAGGCCGTACCCGACGGCAGCAAGCACGTGATCGCCGATGTCTTCAAGATCCTCAACGATCCGTTCGTCGGCAAGCTCAGCGTGTTCCGCGTCTATCAGGGCACGGTCCGCAAGGACACGCAACTTTTCATCGACGACGGCAAGAAGCCGTTCAAGGTCGGCCATCTCTTCAGGCTGCGCGGCAAGGACCACACCGAAATCGAGCAGGCGATCCCGGGCGACATCGCCGCCGTCGCGAAGATCGACGAGATCCACTTCGACGCCGTGCTGCACGATTCGCACGACGAGGATCAGATCCACCTCAAGCCGCTCGATTTCCCGATGCCGATGTTCGGCCTCGCGGTCGAGCCCGCGCACAAGGGCCAGGAGCAGAAGCTCGCGACGGCGCTCACCCGGCTCAGCGAGGAAGATCCGTGCTTTCGCGTCGAGCACAACAAGGAATTGAACGAGAGCGTGATCCGCGGGCTGTCCGACCTGCACCTGAAGCTCATGCTCGAGCGCATGCGCGAGCGTTACGGCGTCGAAGTGAAGACGCGCCCGCCGAAGATCGCCTATCGCGAGACGATCGCCGCGAAAGCCGAAGGCCATCACCGCCACAAGAAGCAGACCGGCGGCGCGGGCCAGTTCGGCGAGGTGTACCTGCGCATCGAACCCCTGCCGCGCGGCGGCGGCTTCGAGTTCCTCGACGAGGTCAAGGGCGGCACGATCCCGGGCCAGTTCATTCCGGCGGTCGAGAAAGGCGTGCGGCAGGTGCTCGAGCACGGCGCCGTCGCGGGCTATCAGCTGCAGGATGTACGCGTGGTCGTCTACGACGGCAAGTACCACGCGGTCGACTCGAAGGAAATCGCCTTCATCACGGCCGGCAAGAAGGCGTTCCTCGACGCGATCACGAAGGCGAAGCCGCAGGTGCTCGAGCCGATCGTCAATCTCGACGTGTTCGTGCCCGACGCGCACATGGGCGACGTGACCGGCGGGCTCGCCTCCAAGCGCGCGCGCATCAGCGGCACCGACTCGCTGCGCGGCGGCGAGATCATCATCAAGGCGCAGGTGCCGCTCGCCGAGGTGACCGACTACCAGACCGAACTCAAGGCGATGACCGGCGGCCAGGGCCGCTACGCGATCGAGTTCAGCCACTACGAGCCCGTGCCGGCGCAAGTGCAGAAGCAGCTGACCGACGCGTTCAAGCCGCGCGTCGACGAGGATTAGCGTCCGGGCGGTCGTCGCGCTCGAGCCACCGTCCGTCGCAAACGGATCGCGAATGCCGCGCGCGGTCGCATGCGCGCGCAACAATGCGCGCCGCGATTCCACCGACCGAGGCTCGCACATGTCCCCATTGAAGACGAAGTTCACGACCGCGCTGATCGCACTGTTCCTTGCCGCCGGCATTTCATCCGCGGCGCGCGCCGACGTCTACGACGACGCCGTCGCGCACAAGGGCCGCCTCGCCAACGACATCAAGCGCGATCCGGTCGACAAGCCCGCCGAGATGCTGCGCCTCGCCGGCATCAAGCCCGGCATGCAGGTCGCCGATTTCCTCGCCGCGGGCGGCTACTACAGCGAGCTCCTGAGCTACGTCGTCGGACCGCAGGGCCACGTGCTGTTGCTCAACAACGAGGCGTACGACAAGTTTTCGCAGGACTCGTGGAAGACGCGCATCGACAAGCAGCATCTGGCGAACGTCGAGCACCGAACGGTCGACTTCGCGCACATGAATCTCGGCGAGAACACGCTCGACGCGGTCGTCATGATGAAGGTCTATCACGATCTCTACTGGGTCTCGGCGGAGGATGGCTGGCCGAAGGTCGACGTCAATTCCGTGCTGGACCAGATCGTCAGGGCGCTGAAGCCGGGCGGCGTCGTGCTCGTCGTGGACCATTCCGCCAAGGCCGGCACCGGCAGCTCCGCGGCGCAGGACCTGCACCGCATCGACGAAGCGTTCGCGCAGGAGGATTTCGAGTCGCATGGCCTGAAGCGCGTCGGCAGGAGCAACGTGCTGCGCCGTCCCGACGATGCGCGCGACGAGATCACCTACAAGGGCCCGATGGTCGGCAAGACCGACCGCTTCGTGTTCGTGTTCAAGAAGCCTTGACGGCCGCGTCGGCGTGGCCGGCCTGAACGCAGGCCGGCCACGGCGACAGCGTTCAGCGCGCGGAAACCTGCGGTTGTCCGCAAATTCATGCCGCGTTTGCTGCAATGATCCTCCGTACAGGCCAGGAGGACGACGACCATGAAGCTGCGCGACTCTCTTATTGCGATGACGCTCGGTGCCGCCGTGATCAGCACCGGAAGCGCGCTTGCGCGCGACCGCGATTACGACCAACGCTGCGGCAACTGCGGCACCGTGACCAGCGTCGAACAGGTCCGGCACAAGGATTCGCACCTCGGCGCGGGCACTGCGATCGGCGCGATCGCCGGCGGCGTGCTCGGCTCGACGATCGGCAAGGGTGACGGCCGCACGGCGGCGACGGTCGGCGGCGCGGTCGCTGGCGGCGCGATCGGCCATCAGGTCGAGAAGAACAATCGCGGCAGCGAGCGGGCCTGGCGCTTCGGCGTGCGCATGGACAACGGCCGCTACGTCACCGTGACGCAGGGCGACAATCCGGACGTGCAGGATGGCGATCGCGTGCGCGTCTACAACGGCCACCTGGAACGCCGCTGATCCGTCAGGGTTTTGTCGGCCCGCCGTCGCCTCGTGCGGCGGCGCGCGTCGCATAGAGCGCTGCGTCCGCGCGACGCAGTGTCGCTTCCAGCGTTTCCGCCTCCTCGCGCAACCCGCATCCGAGCGTGAACTCCGCCGGCGCCGGAATGGAATCCGACTGCAGCGCGTCGGCAAGGGCCGCGAGCCCATCCGCATCCGTCGCGTCGAGCAACATCAGGAACTCATCGCCGCCGAGCCGTACGACGGTCGCCCCGCCCGGCGCGTGGCGGCGCAGGAAATCGGCCATGCCGACGAGGACCTGATCGCCGCGCTCGTGGCCGTACGTGTCATTGATTTGCTTGAACCGGTCGAGGTCGACGACGATGCAGCCCCAGCGCGCGTCGCCGAGTCGCGCCGCGTGCTCGTCGAGGTAGCGCCGGTTGTGGCAGCGGGTCAGCGGATCGATCGTCGACAGCTCGCGCAGTTTCTGCTCGTAGTTGCGCCGCTCGGTGATGTCCTGTGCGTGCCCGAGCACATACGGCTCGTCGGCATCGCTGTCCAGAATGTTGTGGTATTGCCAGATCCGGAGCGTGCCGTCGCGCCCGACGAGCGGCAGCAGGCCCGAATCGCCGCCGCGCGTCTTGATGCGCTCGAGATAGCGATGCACCTCCTCGCGCCGCTCGGGCGGCACGAAGTCGGCGAGGTTGCGGCCCATCATGTCGCCGACCGAGAAATCGAGCGCGCGGGCGGCAGCCGGATTGACGGAAATGAGGTGGCCTTCGAGATCGTGCGTGCAGATGAGCCCGAGGCTGTGCTGGAAGAGGTTCCGGAAGCGCCCTTCGCTGATCTCGAGCGCGCGGATCGCGCGCTTGCGCACCGTGATGTCGCGCGCGAGCACGATGCGCGCCTGACGGCCGCGGAAGTCGATCGACTGCGCGTTGATCTCGACGTCGAACACGGTGCCGTTCTTGCGCCGGTGCCGCCACTCGTAGACGACCAGGCCCGTCGCCTTCCCGGCTTCGACCGCCGGGATGAGCTTTTGCGCTTCCTCGGCCGGCTGGACGTCCATGAGCGTCATCTTGAGGAACTCTTCGCGCGTGTAGCCGTATTCGGCGACGCTCGCTTCGTTCACGGCGAGAAAGCGCAGCGTGTAGCCGTCATAGACCCAGACCGGAAACGGGTTGTTCTCGAAGAGGGCGCGGTGCTCCTCCACGCTCTGGCGCAGGCCGCCCTCGAGTCGTTGCCGCTCGATCGCGTAGTGCAGCGCACGCGCGAGCACCGTCGTGTCGAAGCTGCCCTTGATCAGCATGTCCTGCGCGCCGCTCGCCAGCGCCTCGATGCCGAGCGCTTCCTCGTCGCGGCCGGTGAGCACGACGATGACGAGATCGGGAAAGCGCTGGTTGAGCGTCCTGACCGCGTTGACGCCGTCCGAATCGGAAAGGCCGAGGTCGAGCAGCACGGCGTCGTACTGGCACTGGCCCAGCGCCTCGATCGCGCCGGCGAGCGATTCGGCATGATCGACGTGCGCGCAGCTGATCGCAGGCGCGCTCAGCTGACGGCGCAGCAGCATCGCGTCGAAGCGCTGGTCTTCGACGATCAGGAGCCATAGGCCGCGAGGTGTCGCCTGCCCGTCCGGAGTCTCGGTCGTCTGCATCGCCATGCCCGCCGCGCCGGGTGCAGATTGTCACAGAACGGACGTCGCCATTGTAAAGCTCGACAACCGGCGGTCCCCGGCGCGCGTTCCCGCGGCATTAATGAACAGCGCGTATTTTACCGGGCGCTGTCCCCGCCCAACCCTCCAAGGAGAGTGACCATGTCCGTGCACGTCGCCCTGCAGCCGCTCATCGCGCTCATCGCCGGCATCCTGATCCTGATCGTGCCGCGCCTCCTCAACTACGTCGTCGCGATCTACCTGATCATCGTCGGCCTCCTCGGCCTTGTGCCGATGCTGCACGTTTGAGGTAGGCTGCCTGCCGCGCAACCGGCGCGTCAGTCGGCGAGGTGGATCATGGCCAGGTTCGATCTTTCGGGCACATCGCGCTCCGCGCTCGCGGTGGCGCTGGCGGCGTTCGCGGCACCGGCGCTGGCGGCGGGCGTACCGCTCGAGTTCTACAAGGTCGAGAACGGCCCGCCCGGCATGACGCTGCCGTTCTCCGAGGCCGTCCGCGCCGGCGACATGCTCTATCTCGCCGGCATGGTCGGCACCGACGCGTCGGGCAAGCTCGTCCCGGGCGGCGTCGGCCCGGAGACGAAGCAGATCATGGAGAACATCGGCGCCGCGCTGACCAAGCACGGCTCCTCGTACGACCGCGTCGTGCAATGCACGGTCGCGCTGGCCGACATCAAGGAATGGCCCGCCTTCAACGAGGCCTACAAGCCGTTCTTCAAGGAACACTTCCCGGCCCGCATGGCGTTCGCGGCAAGCGGGCTCGCGCTCGGCGCGCGCGCCGAGGTGCAGTGCAACGCGGTCGTCGGCAAATAGCGCTCAGCGGGTCAGGAGCGCGGCCGCGAGCAGACGTGCCGTCCCGGGCGTGGCGACCGCGCGCGGCTTCCCGGCGTGGGCTTCGACGACATAGCGCGACTTGCGCGGCTCCCACTCGAGGAGCCCGATCGCGTCGTATGCATTGACGACATCGAACACCTCGACCATCTTCGCGTCGGCCTTGCGGGCGATTTCGTGCAGGCGCAGCGGCCGCAGCATCATCGTCGCGATGCGGTACTGCTTGCGGTACTCGCCGTAGACGCTGAGCCAGCGCTTGACGCGGTACGTGCCGCCGGGATCGAGATGCGCGCCGAGACATCCGTTCGAGCGCAGCAACGCGCTCATCCAGTGCATCTGCACGAGCGGACGGCCCGGCGCGCTGCCGCGCATTTCCTGGAGCCGCGACGGTCCGATCTGGCGATATTCGCCCGGCTTCAGCGGATCGAGGAAATACGGCTCGAGCCGCGCCAGCGGCGCATTCGCGTGATAGTTGCCGGCGGCGGGATCGATGAACAGCCGTGGCAATCGCGCGCGCTCGCTGACTATCGGGCCGCGCTTCGTCAGCGACGCGGACTCGGTGGAGGGCCGCGCCGCGCGCGGCGTCTCGAACGA
>CALFNI010000422.1 GCA_937902695.1 uncultured Rhodanobacteraceae bacterium | reverse complement strand
AGCATGTGCGTCTCGACCAGCAGCGCGGCGCGGTTGCGGGGCGCGACGTAGCCGGTCGAGAAGCGCGGTCCGGAGCCGGAGTTGGCGATGCCCCTGGTGATGTCGCGATGGTCGACGAGATCGAGATAGGGCGCCTGCATGTGGCCCATGCGATCGAACGCCGGAAAGATCGACTGCTTGAATGCGGTGTCCTGCCAGGCCTTGACGGCGGGATTCAGCGGACCCCATTCCTCCATGTACCACGTGAGGTCGTACTGATAATCGGCGCCGTCGGTCGTGTGGATGTCCATGAAGAGATCGGGCAGCCATGCGTCGAACATCTTCAGCCAGTCGCGCATCTCGGGCGCGTCGGCCTTGACGTAGTCGCGGTTGAGATTGAGGTTCTGCGCGGTTGCGCGAAATCCCATCGCATCGGGGCCGTTCTGGTTGATGCGGTTGTACGGATTGGAGTTCTCATGGCCGTCGACGTTGAAGATCGGCAGCCAGACGAGGATCGCGTGGTCGAGCAGCTTCGCCTGCGTGGCGCCGACCGAGACGTCGCGCAGCAGCATCAGCGCCGCGTCCTTGCCTTCGATCTCGCCGGCGTGGATGCCCGACTGGATCATCACGATGTCCCGGCCCGATGCATGAGCGGCCTCGGGCGTGAACGCACCGTCCTTCGCGGCGACGACGAGCATCAGGTCGCGGCCTTCGGGCGATACGCCGAAACGCGTCAGGTGAATCGTCGCGGGCGATGCGTCGGCGAGCCGTTGCAGATAGGCGCGCGTATCGAGGTAGGAAGGCGTGGTGCGGAAATGCGAGCGTTCGGCGGGCGTGATCCAGTCGGACATGGCGGCGGGCATGACCTCGTTCGGCGCTGCGGCAGCTGCATGGCTCGCGGCGAGCGCGAGAGCCAGCAGCGGGGCGAGTGCGGGCATTGGCGGCGGATTCTGCGTCGGAGAGCCGCCGATGTTACGGCAAGCGGCGCGCCGTCGTGGCGCGGGGCGTGCGCGAACCGCTACTCGAAGCCGTTGCGGTAGACGATCGGCTTCAGATCGACCGCAATCGAGCGGCGCACGCCGACGATGTCGACGATCGCGGCGCCGACCGCATGGCAGGGCCCCGTCGCTTGCAGCGTCGACCATCCATAGTTGTCGAAATCGGCGAGCCGCGGCTGGGCGAGCCATTCGCGCCCGTTCCAGTAGAGCGACGGATTGCCCAGCGCGAGCACGTTGCCGTTGCCGAACGTGACCATCGGACCGCCGCCGCCATCCTGCGTCGCGATGGTCCAGGCGCTGCCGTCCCAGTGGATGATCATCGGGCCGTAGCCGCCGCCGCCGGTGAACCAGCTGCCGGCCGCGTAGATGTCGTCCGATGCGAGCGGCAGCAGCGCGTTGAGCTCGATCGCGTCGCCCGGCATCGGCACGTTCTCCGTCGCCTGCCAGTCGACGCCATTCCAGTGCAGGACATAGGGCGCGAGCGACAGGTCGCCGTCGCTGCCGGCGCCGACTGCCCAGAGATCGTCGCCCGCGACGCCGTCGATCGCGCCGAGCGACCATCCGGGCGTCCCGCCCGATGCCGGAAACGGCAGGTCGACGCGGCTCAGCGACGTGCCGTCCCAGTGCAGCGCGAGCGCGGGCAGCTGACCGCCTTCGATCCAGGTGCCGACGAACCACACATCATCCGGTGCCAGCGCCTTGATGCCGGCGATTTCGACGCCCGAGCCTGCCGTCGTCACCGGCGCCGGAATCTCGACCCATTCGCTGCCGTTCCAGTGGGCAACGAACAGCTCGCCGCCGAAGAAGAAGTCCGTGGTCAGCGCATCCTTCCAGCCGCCGGCCCACAGATCGTCCGGCGCGACGCCGTCGATCGCGTTGAACCAGACCTTCGCGCAGCTCGGATTGCCGTCGGGCGAGCAGACGTCGGGGCTGGGCGTCGGCACGATGACCCAGTCGCCGCCGGCGACGCGATGATAGGCGAGCGAGAAGGTCTGGAACGAGCCGATCGCACCGGTGTCGTAGCCGCCGACGAGCCAGTTGTCGTCGGCGCCGAAGCTCTTGGATGCATACACCGATGTCGCCGTCGCCCCGGCCGGAAGCGGCAGCAGCGTCGTGCTCCACTCGCCGCATTCGGCGACCGTGTTCGACGGCGGCGGCCCCGGCGGAAGGCCGTACAGAGCGAACGCGAAATCGTAATTGCTCGGGCCGAACATGTCGCTCTGCTGTTCCCACGGCGTGCCGGCGATGTTGTCGCGGATCTGGATCGGGCTTCCGAACGGCGCGACATGGTTCGCCGACCACAGCGGCCAGGACGCGGGCCGGTCGTATTCGAGCTGCACCGAGAGGAAATAGTCGCCGTCGGCCGCGAACGGCTCGGGGAACGTGATGTCGACCGTGCCGTTGTGCCCGGTCAGGTTGAGATCATGGATGAAGCGCGGATCGCTCGCGTCGAGGCGGAAGCCGTAGAGCAGGTCGGCCGGCTTGCCGTCGTCGCCCTTCGCATAGAGGTGCACGTCGACGCCGGTCGCGAAGACGCCTTCGCAGTTCCAGCAGTCGTAGCCGTCGACGACGGCGCGGTGGATCTCGCCGACCGCATGGAAGTCGTCGGCGATTTCCTGGTCGACCGGTGCGTCGCCGGTCACGACGATGCTGTCGCGGCTGATCGCATAGAGATCGCCGGGGCTCGAGAACAGCAGCTCGTCGGCAAGAGCGGGCAGCGAAACGAGGCCGCACGCAAGCGCGGCGGCGTGACGCAGGTGGATTCGGAACACGAGATACCCCAGCAAAGCCCCGGGAACGGCGCCACTTTCCCGGAGCGGCGCGCGTGCGACAACGATACTCTGGGGGAAATTGCCCAGCCGGATCGCAAAGAACCGTCACGCGGCCCGGCGTCTGCGTCGATTCGCCGCGGGGACAGCACTGTCCCATTTCTGGAACACGCGAACGGCGCTCTCCGGCGCGCGCGCGCCGCAGGCGCCGATACGCCGATGCGGCGCGCGGTGCACGATCCGGTCCGCCGTTTGCATCCGGAAGCCTTTCCGGCAAACGAGGCAACGCAAATGAGAACACTGAAGACGATCGCGTTCGCGGCACTCGCACTGGTTTCGGTCGCGGCCCTTGCTGCGGCACCGGTGCTCAAGGTCAGCAAGGAAGTGACGATCGACGCAGCGCCGGACGCGGTCTGGGCGAAGATCAAGGATTTCGACGGGCTCAACACGTGGCACCCGGCCGTCGAGAAGGATGAGCTCGTTTCCGGCAAGAACAACGAGGTCGGCGCCGTGCGCCATCTTTCGCTGAAGGGCGGCGGCGACATCAGGGAGAAGCTCCTTGCCTACGATCCCAAGCATCGCTCGTTCAAGTACGCGATCCTCGACGGCGTGCTGCCGGTCAGCGACTACACCTCGACCGTCGTCGTGAAGGCGGCGGGCAAAGGCAAATCGACGGTGACCTGGTCCGGCAGCTTCAAGCGCAAGGACACCAGCGACAAGCCCGCGGCGGACGCCGACGATGCGACGGCGACGAAGACGATGGGTGGTGTCTATCAGGCGGGGCTCGACAATCTCAAGAAGATGATGGAAGGCGGTTCCAAGTAATCGCCGGCCTCCGCGAGCGCTGCGCGAGAGATCAAGCGGACCGCGTTACACGTTCACCGGTCGCCGGGCCGCCTGGGCTTGTCTCAGGCGGCCGCCGTCCCCGAGCAGGGCGCGCGCAAGGATTCCCCGACACGTCGCCGACGCGACAGATGCGAGCGGACTGCGGTCCTCCGAAGCGGCAATTCCCTCGTGATGATCAGTCACACGTCTTCGCGACCGGCGACTGGCGTGTTCGTGTACGTTTGCGAATCCCACGTGGGCGTCGCTGTCCAGCGCGCGGTCGAGCGAGGTGCCGAAATGGTCGAGCCTTCAGGTATTTCAACCGGCCGGTCCTTCGCCGCGCGCACGGCTGGCGCGTCATCCGGTGATTGACCCGGCCGCTCTCCGGGGCAGCCGGATCGCGCAGTTCGACGGGCTTCGCGCGCTCGCGTTCCTCGGTGTGTTCGCGTTCCACGCCGTCGCCGTGCCGTACGCCTGGATGGGCGTTGACCTCTTCTTCGTCCTGAGCGGCTACCTCATCACGAAAAACCTGCTCGCGTTGCGCGAGACGGCGCGGCCGCGGAGCGCGCTTGCGGTGTTCTACTTCCGGCGGCTGCTGCGCATCGTGCCGCCGTACTACCTCGCCCTCGCGGCGATCTTCGCGCTCATGCCGGTTTCGCTCCGCGAGGCGCCCTGGTATATCGCGTTCGCATCGAACATCCGCGACTGTCTCTATCCGGTCCTGACGGGTCCGCTGCTCCCGATGTGGTCGATCGCCGTCGAGGAGCAGTTCTACCTGATCTGGCCATTCATCGTGCTGCTCGTCCCGCGACGCGCATTGCCTGCGGTGTTCGTGGTCGCGATCGTGCTCGCCCCAGCCGTGCGGCTCCTGCTCACGCCGGTGAGCGCGGACGCCGTATACCGCCTCGTGATCTGCCGGTCGGATCTCCTCGCGCTCGGTGCCCTGTTCGCGTGGATCGACCTGCGCGATCCCGCATGGGCTCGGCGCCACGCGCGCGGGATCGGCCTGACGGCCGTCGCCGGGATCGTCGTGTTCGCGCTGTTCGCGACGATCGATCCGCGCTTCGACCTCGAGGCGAACGAGCCGCTCTACAACACGCTCGGCTACAGCCTCGAGGCGCTCGTCTTCACGTGCGCGCTGATCCTCGCACGCATCGCGGACCGGGGCCTGGTCCATCGCACGCTGTGCTGGCGGCCGTTGGCGTACCTCGGCCGCATCAGCTACACCGCGTACCTCGTCCACGTGCTCGTGCTGAAGCTCCTGCTGCGACTGCCCGTGCCCGGCGTGCTTCGCGTCGCGCTGGCCCTCGGGATCACGGTG